>CAZVNF010000107.1:0-5019 GCA_964628215.1 uncultured Draconibacterium sp. | reverse complement strand
CGGGTGAGCGGGTATCAGGTAAACGGGAAGCGGCTAACTTTGTTCACCAGTTTACCTGTTTACCTGTTCACCTGTTTACCTGTTCACCCCTTCAAAAACTCTTCCATGTATTTATATTCCGGTGTCAGCTCTCCATTGTGAAGGATCAGGGCTTTTTTGATGGGTTTAGGCAGGTCAAGGTCATCAAAATGTTCACTAAAGTCGGCATCGGCAATTGGTTTTACAAAGTTAACAAGCACATCGGCGAATCCATCGGAGGAGTCGCGGGGTAATTCAGCCGGCAGGATATCCACTGCCATTACCAGCATGCCGTTGCCTTTATGCCCCATGGTTATCTGTTCAGTTTCGGGATCATATACAAATATGGGATCGTCAATTTCTGTTGGTTTAAGAGTACATTCCACCGATCCTTCCACATCACAACTGATGTCACCGATCACTGTAAGCCTGGGAAGACCTTTTGCAAAAAGATTTTTCAGGTATTGTTTGGTAACCAGCCTGGGATAACGTTTATCCCAGTAAACACAGTTGATCAGCATGGAGAGATATGGAATGTATGCTTCGAACTTACTCCGGTAATTATGTGGATTTGCATAATAATCATGGAGTTCGAATGGGTCGCCATCCACATGTTCAAAAAGGTCTTCTTCTTTGAAAATGACCTTGTACACGATGTTGTCGGGCAACTTTTTTCTCCGGTGCAACTCAAGCAATTTCGAAGGAGATATCTCCTTCACAGGCAGCAAACCAATAATCTCCTGGGCTCCCTGGGACACATTTCCATATCCGGTGAATCCAATTACAAATGGCCTCAATTCATGAGGGATTCCTTTTTCAGCGATCAGCTGGCCAATGGCAGAAAGATCATCTTTGGCATCATTAAGTGACGGGTAATGATGTGCCTGCTTGAGTTTGACAAGGTTCGATGCATACCCTGCATCTTTCAGGCGCAGTCCCAGTGCCCATAACGAGTTGATCATGCCGGCCATTCCTGCGTAACGACCAAAAAAAATGAGGCGTTTACCCTGATCGTCCACTACTTTTTCATATTCAATCAGGTTACATTTTAATTCCATCATACGGCGAAGCATCGGCATGTTGTAAGGTTGCCCTTTCACCACGTGCGAAAAAAACACATACGTCTTTTCAGGTTCAAAAAACGATTCAGGCATTTCCTTAACGCCAAAAATGACAGAGCACTTTTTCAGGTCTTTGGCTATTTTTGCACCTGCCTGGATGTACTCTTCATCAGAAAAAATCCTCTTATCGGATGATTGGACGATGATATCAAGTTTCTTCTGTTTAACCAGGCGGGCCACATGCTTCGGAGTGAGCGGGGCTCTTCGCTCCAGTTTGTATTTATCCTCGTGCCGGATACCGATAAAATTGCTCATAGATCTGTTAGTTTAGGAACAGCAAAGGTAAGAAAAGTGATTGTTTTTACAATTTAAACTATATTTGCCCTGAATTAAACATTTAAGATATGAAAGCAAAAACACGGTATTTTCTTATCATTTGTCTTTCCGCTGTTTTTATGAGTGCCCATGCACAAGGAAGCAGTGTGATTGTTTTTGCCCCCAAGGGAGAGAAATTCACCCTCTTTTTTGGAAGCAAGTCGAAAAATGCCGAACCGGCATCACGGGTGGAAGCCGACAATCCCGGAGGTCCCAGTTTTAAAATCAAAGTTGTGTTTGCCGATCCTTCAGTCAAGGAAATAAGCAAAATGGTTTTCAACAAACCCGGCAGTGCCATGTACTTCAAAGTGGAAAAGAATGCAAAGGGTGTGTTTACAATTGAGTCGGCTTCCTCCGAATGGAAGGATGATGCAAAGTCAGAAGGGATTGACCCTCCGGCACCTCCGCCTTCGGAGCCTGCCACACAGGTTAAGAACGAACCCAAATCAGATGAAACTGCGAAAAGCGGGGCTAAAGATTCCAATAATTCAAAGGGCTGCGAAAATCCTTTATCCGACCAGGATTTCACTCCCCAGCTGGTGGATATCAGTGCCCGTCCGTTCGAGCCGATGCAGCTCAGCGCGGCGAAAAAAATGGCAGAAACCAGGTGTCTGCGGGTTTCCCAGGTAGTTCTGGTCATTCATGTCTTCGACTCTGAGTCATCCCGGCTCAGTTTTGCAAAATTCGCTTATGATCATACATTTGACCGCGAAAATTACTCCGACGTAAAGGATGCACTTCATTCATCCAAGTCAAAGGATGACCTCGACCGGTTTATTTCAGAAAAATCAAAATAATTCAGCAAAGATCAATTGGCTTATGACACACATCAGAATACTTCTTTTCATCTCACTCTTTTTTATTCTTGGATTATCCTCCCGGGCACAATTTTCCAACATGGTTGTTTTCACCCAGGCCAGTGAGCCTTTTACAATCATAATGAACGGGATACAACAATCACCAAACCCGGAAACAAATATCAAGATCACGGGATTAAAAGCAACAAACTACAAGCTCAAGGTTCTTTTTGAGAACAAGGGGATACCTGAAATAAACAAGACTGTTTATCTCGAGTCTGAGGTTGAGGCCAGCTATGAGATACTTAAAAACAGCAAAGGAGTATGGGTATTGCGCATGTTAAACAGTGTTCCCATGGATGAGATCGTAGAGACAGTTGCGGGCCAGGATGTATATATATACACTACAACGCCCCGGCTGAGCACTTCAACCGTAAGCCAAACTACTACGATCAATACCGGGGGGCTGCTTGGAGGAACAAGTATTTCAACCACAACCACACAAACCACCTCCAGCGTTGACACACAAAATGATTTCGCTGAAGAAAGACATGATCACGAAACCTATTCCGGCCCTAAGAACTGCCACAAACCCATGAGTACACATTCCTTTGAACAAGCCCTGGAATCTATTTCTTCAAAATCATTTGAGAGCAGCAAATTAACCATTGCCAAACAAATTGTCGGGTCAAACTGCCTGCTTAGCAAACAGGTTAAAGAGATCATGAAACTTTTCAGTTTTGAATCCAGCAGGCTTGAATTTGCCAAATTTGCGTATAAATACACCTGGGATATCAACAACTATTTTTTACTTAATGATGCCTTTGACTTTGAATCCTCCATTGATGAACTGAATAAATATATTAACAAATAGCATGAAAAAACTGCTAATCAAACTATTCAGATTCTTAAAGTATTTTGTCATTATTTATTTCGCTTCATCCCTGTTTTTCGTCATCCTGTATAAATTCATCAATCCGCCCGTTACCCCCCTGATGGTTATCCGTATTGGTGAACAGGCATGGAACGGGCAGGTGATCAAACTAAAAAAAGACTGGATCGGACTGGATAAAATGTCGGCCAATCTGCCGCTTGCCGTGGTAGCATCTGAAGATAACCTGTACATGGAACATTCCGGTTTTGATTTTAAATCCATTGAAAAGGCAAAGGAGTACAATACGAAGAAGCAGGGCAAAAAAGTGAGGGGTGCAAGTACCATTACACAGCAAACTGCCAAAAATGTTTTCCTCTGGCCACAACGGTCGTGGCTTCGCAAAGGGCTTGAAGTATATTTTACTGTGCTGATCGAATTTGTATGGGGCAAGAAACGCATTCTGGAAGTGTACCTGAATGTGATCGAGACCGGTAAAGGCATCTACGGCGCCGAGGCCGCCTCTCAAAACTATTTCGGAAAATCCGCCTCCGGTATTACACGGGGAGAGGCGGCCCTGATCGCGGCTGTACTGCCAAATCCGCTAAAATGGAATCCTGCTACTCCAACTCCCTACATCCGGGGCAGACAGCAATGGATCCTGTGGAATATGAACAACATTGGCAAGCTTGATTATTAATTTCCGGGAGTTTCTGTTAGTAAATTTTATATCTGAATTTCACAGATATAAGCGTTTTATTTTGTACTTTTGCCGCTTAATTTTTTTCACTAACTTAAATGATGTCTATTATGGCAAAACAAGCTAAAGAAAACAAGTACGTCTACTATTTCGGTGGTAAAAAAGCCGAAGGTACGGCCGAAATGAAGAATCTGCTTGGCGGTAAAGGTGCCAACCTCGCCGAGATGGTGAACATCGGACTTCCAGTTCCTGCAGGCTTTACAATTACAACAGAAGTTTGTACCTTCTACCAGCAAAACAAAAAATCCTATCCGAAGGAATTAAAAAAACAAGTTGCAGACAGCCTGAAAGCCACAGAAAAAGAAATGGGTGCCATTTTTGGCGATAAGACCAACCCTCTTCTTGTATCTGTGCGTTCCGGTGCACGTGCATCCATGCCCGGCATGATGGAAACTGTTTTAAACGTCGGATTGAATGATATCACCCGCGAAGGTCTTATTAAAAAGACCAAGAATCCACGCTTTGTATATGATTCACAACGCCGCCTGATCCAGATGTATTCGGATGTGGTGATGGAAAAAGCTGCCGGCATCGAACCTAAGGAAGGTCAGGGTGTGCGCGTTCAGCTTGAGAAAGAACTTCACAAGATGAAAGAAAAAAGAGGTGCGAAAAGTGACACCGATCTTACATCGGAAGATCTGAAAGCCCTGATCGACATTTACAAGAAAAAAGTAAAAGAAGTACTTGGCAAACCTTTCCCTGAAGATCCAATGGAACAGCTCTGGGGAGCTGTTGGTGCTGTTTTCTCCAGCTGGAACGGGAAACGCGCGATTTCTTACCGTCGTTTTGAAAGCATTCCTGATGAGTGGGGAACCGCTGTGAATGTACAGTCGATGGTATTCGGCAACATGGGCGACACCTCCGCTACCGGAGTAGCCTTTACACGTAACCCGGCTACCGGCGAAAACTATTTCTATGGCGAATGGCTTGCCAATGCACAAGGTGAGGATGTGGTGGCAGGTATTCGTACCCCGAACCCCATCAATGAGATTGGTAAAAATGAACATACCATGAAATTGGAATCACTGGAAACAGCGATGCCGGTTGTTTACAAAGCTCTTTATAAAATTGAACGTTCCTTAGAAAAACATTACCGCAACATGCTCGATATAGAGTTCACCATCCAGGATGGCAAAC
>CAZVNF010000106.1:6378-13737 GCA_964628215.1 uncultured Draconibacterium sp. | reverse complement strand
TATGTCCCGCAAGGAAATTGAACAGCGATATAATAAAGTGTGCGATTTGATTTGTACACACCATTTAAAAACCGCACTGGAGGAACTTGAACAACTTTCAAGGTTCGCTTTAAGGGGCGACCACTATTACTATCAACTGGAAACTTTTTCTGAAAATTATAAAACTTTGCTCCGGTATTCTTTCGACGGATACCATGATCCTCAGCAAAAAAACATCCTCGACAGTCTGTGCGCCTCCATGCTGGCCACTGCGGATGAACTCAGGCAGGCATTACTTGACCGGGAATTTACCATTAAGCGGACGGAGAAATCCATTTTATTGAATTTATTCGGTGATGATCCCGTAGCCAATACTGCCAAAGTTGAAGAGATGTTTTTTCACAGGGAAGTAAAAAAACTAATTGAAGAAACAGACCCCGGTAACGATGAAAGGCCCGACAACTCCATGCTTGCGGTAAGGCAATCGGACCAGATTTTTAAATTCATCTGGCTTTCCGGAAACCTGTCAAGCAACCATATTGCCCTGATCCGGCAAATCAACAAATCGGAACAGATAGAGTGGCATGAAAAATGCCTGGTCGTCAGTGCTTTAACTTTAAGTTTACTAAATCAGTTTGATCCTCATAAAATACTCCTTCTGCTTGAATTTGCGGCAGCCGGCGAAAACCAGGTTTACCAGCGGGCACTTACCGGACTGGTAATCGGGTTAATCGTTTTCGATAAAAGGCTGGCTTTCTATCCCGACCTCTTGGAACAACTGAAAGTTTTAAGTGTGGCAGATAACATTATCCCTGAAGTTGAGCTGATCCTGATGCAATTGCTCATGGCGAGGGAGACGGATAAGATCACACGTGAATTTGAAGAGGAAGTTTTGCCGGAGATGAAGAAAATGATGCCTAAAATCGAAGACAAACTTCAGCTTGACGACCTGAATGCAGACGAAGAGCTGGAAGGAAAAAATCCGGGCTGGAAAGACATGATCGAAGATGTGCCCGGTTTGTATGAAAAAATCGAAAAATTCTCCAAAATGCAGATGGAAGGGGGCGATGTATTTATGAGCACTTTTCAGATGCTGAAACGATTCGATTTTTTCAACATCATGAGCAACTGGTTTGTCCCCTTCCACCGGCACCACCCGGAAATTATCGATGGGTTTTCTGATAAAGAGGGTATAAACCACCGGTTGCTGGAAAGCCTGGAAAAAGCATTTTATATCTGTAATTCCGATAAATACTCCTTTGCCATCAACTTCAGGTCAATCCCTGATCAGCAGCGAACCATGATCGTTACAAATTTCGAAGCCGAATTTGCGCAAATGAAAGAGATGGCGTCAGAAGAACAATTACTCGATCAGTCATTACTGAATAACTCCATTTTCATCCAGTACATCCAGGACATATACCGCTTTTTCAAGTTGTATCCATCCAAACAGGAATTTGACGATGTTTTCCAGCGCAGAATCCGGGTCAATGAACTCTATTTTTACCAAACCTGCTTTGAACGTTCCGGATTTCGCGAAAAGCTTGCCTCCTTTCATTTTGAAAAAGATCATTATTATGATGCAATCGATGTTTACGAGGGAATTATGGAACAAACCGGGCCAAGCAATGAGTATTTTGAGAAAATCGGCTATTGCTATCAAAAAACAGGCCGCTTTAAGAAAGCCATAGAATACTACCGGAAGGCCGAACTATTTGACGCCGACCGAATGTGGATTCTCAAGAAACTGGGATGGTGTTCGCTGAAACTCAAAGATTTTGCGCAAGCCCTTGGCTACTTCAGGGAGGCATCGTCACTTCAACCCGAAGATGTTTCATTGCAGATGCAGGTTGGTCAATGTTATCTTAACCTGAAAGATTACGAACAGGCATTGCACCAGTATGCGAAATTACGGTTCTTCGTGCCTGATAACCTCAAGGTACTCCGCCCGATCGCTTATTGCCAGTTTGTACTCGGGAAACCCGAACTGGCAGTCGAAATTTATGCGCAAATTCTCAGCCTCACTTCAAATCCATCGGCCTATGACCTGATGAACGCAGCAAATGTAAAGCTCTGTCTGGGCCAGCGCAAAGAGGCCCTCCATTTATTCAGGCAGTCGCTTTTGCAAACTTCACCCGGCCGGCATGAACTGTTGAATGCATTTGACGAGGATTCCCAGTACCTTATTAAGAATGGCATCCCGTCCAGTGAAATTCCACTGATTCGTGATTACCTGATGTTCCAAACCGAAATATAGGATAAGACCCGTATGGACAATTCAAAAAAATGGCAACGAGCAGAATTACTGATATTTACTATTGTCACAATCGTAAACATGCTGCCGTTTGTGGCTACCAGGTTTTTCCCCAGCATGGACGGAGCATCCCACCTCACCAATTCCAATATTATTAACCAGCTGATTTTTCACAATAACAGTCTGTTTCACCAATTTTTCCTGATCAACCCCGAACCGGTTCCCAATTGGAGCGCCCACCTTTTCATCTCCCTGCTAACCCTTGTCATGCCGGCTTTTCTGGCCGAAAAAATCTTGATCATCCTGTTGCTTACGGCAACGCCGTTTGCCTTCCGGAACCTGGTTCAAACCATATCGCCAAAAGGAACGCTTTTCAGCTTTATGGTCTTTCCATTTACCCATTCGATGTTCTTCTTCTTCGGTTTTTTCAATTTCTGCATGGCCATTCTGCTTTTTCTTGTCACCCTGAATTATTGGTTGCGCCATGAACACCTCACACCGAATATCAAACAGTCAGTAATACTGGCCCTTCTTATCGCACTTACCTATTTTTCTCACATCGTAATTTTCGGCACACTACTGATTATCATAGCAGTACATATTATATCCGGTACAATCCAGGCCCTCGTTTACGAAAAAAATGAGTTTAAACTCATAGTGCGCCGGTTTCTGCAAAAAACGATGATAATCACACTGGCAGCTTTAATCCCCCTCATCCTCTTTATTTATTTTTTTTATTCCCGGCCGGAGATCAGGGAGATCAGATTTATCGAAAAACAGGAGTTGATCAATATCCTGGTTACCATTCGTCCGCTGGTTTCTTTCAACCCGATTATTGAAGGGAAACAACTGAACATTCTTTTTTACCTGTTTGCTTTTCTTGCCGCCATAGGAGCAGGATACTTCTTAATCAGGATTATACGAAAATTCATTAAGAGAGAAGGGGATCCGGTTGTGATGGAATCGCTTCTGCCCGCCTTCAACTTTTGGTGGCTGCTGGGTTCAATGGGTATGCTGCTGGCACTATTTTTCACCCTGCCTGATGCCTACGGCACTGCAAGTTATACAAACTACCGGCTGGGATTTATCTTTTTTCTGATCACGATCCTGTGGATTTCAACCTTTAGAATCCCCTGGTATTTCGGCCTTGCGGCGGCAATTACAGTGCTGTATGTCAATACGATGCTCATCCGGATATACAATCCAAGCATCAAAGACCTTGGAAAGCTGGCTGCTTCGTGCAATAAAGCCGCCGATTATGTTGTTCCAAACAGCCTGGTATTGCCAATATATACAATGGACAACTGGTTTACAGGTCATTTTGTTGACTACCTGGCAGTGGATAAACCCATCGTGATGGTGTACAATTATGAGTGTGCGTCAGGGTATTTTCCTGTGAGATGGAATGAGAAACTTAAACCCAATTATTTTATCGGAAATCCGGCTGTTCCTGAAAAGTATTTCAATTTCGAACTTACCAAAGGAAATCCGGCGCGCATGCTCGATTATGTTTTCATTGTCGGGCAATATGATCCGAACAAAGATGAATTTTTCAGCAAACTCCACAAAATCCTTACAGAAGATTTCGTGCGGGTATATGAAGCCGAGAATTGCAGTCTGTACCAGAACAAACTGACTAAAATAAACAGATAATATTTATCTGAATTATTATAAAATTCTCTGTGGCTCTCTGTGTAGTCTCTGTGGTACTCTGTGAAACATAATTACACGAAGAACCACGAAGAAGACACGAAGAACCACGAAGAACCACGAAGAAATGGAGAATATATTATAAATTTACAAAATAATCAGGAGTACAAAAATACTTTCATTATGAAATTTACTGCCATACAGATTGCCGGAATGATCGGGGGTACCGTTGAAGGAGACCCGGAAGCAACTATTACCAGATTAGCCAAAATTGAAGAAGGCGAACCGGGTTCGTTGTCATTTCTGTCAAATCCGCTGTATACACAATACATTTATGTCACAAAGGCATCTGTTGTCATTGTCAATAATACATTTACTGCCGAAAACCCTGTTGCGGCAACCTTGATACGCGTTGAATCAGCCGATGTTGCTTTTGCAAGGTTGCTTGAGGTTTACAACCAGATAAAAAATGACAAAAAAGGGATTTCCAAGCTTAGTTCAATCTCAGATTCAGCTACCCTGGGTGAAAATGTTTATGTGGGAGATTTTAGTGTTATCGGTGAGAATGTCGTGATCGGCAACAATGTAAAAATCCATCCGCAGGTATTTATCGGTGACAACACGGTGATTGCCGGCAACACCATCCTGTTTCCCGGGGTTAAAATTTATTCAGATAATAAAATCGGCAGAAACTGTATCCTTCATGCCGGAACCATCGTTGGCAGCGACGGATTCAGGTTTAATCAGCAGGATGGAAAAAATGTGAAGGTCCCCCAGATCGGGAATGTAATTATTGAGGATGATGTGGAAACAGGGGCCAACTGCACCATCGACCGCGCCACATTCGGATCAACCATTATCCGCCAGGGCGTTAAACTCGACAACCTCGTACATGTTGCCCATAACGTGGAAATAGGAGAATATACGGTTATCGCGGCAGGTACGGGCATTGCCGGCTCTGTAAAAGTCGGGAAAAACTGCATGATTTCAGGGCATGTATCCATGACCGGGCACATCACCATTGCTGATGGCACCATCCTGGGAGGCGCTACCGGAGTTTCAAAAAGCCTCACAAAACCAGGCCAGGCTTACCTCGGAGTACCTGCGTTGGAGGTTTCAAAATACAGAAGATCTACTGTTTTATTCCGCAATCTTCCTGAACTCGAGGCCAGGGTTAGCAAACTGGAGAAAGATCAAAAAACGGCTCCCTGACTATCCGTAGGCTATTGAATGGCCCTTCTGGCCTTTAAAATATATTTGGCCGTATCGAGCGGACTGATTCCTTTGTAAGGTCTGATCACACCAAGTTCATCAGCACATTCCCGGTAACCATGAAAATGAGATGAAATTCTTGCTTTCCCTCCGGAGCGTGAACTCAGTTTTACCGGGAAATCAACAGAAGTAGCCAGGGGAACAAGGCCAGTGATCGTAAAACGGCCCTGCTCCATCACAGGACTTTCAAAGCTACCGCGCATGCGGGTGATGTCGCTGGTAATGGCACCAAGCAATTCCTCCTGTGCATTGATTTGAAATTGAATCACAGGTTCCAGCAGGATGGTTCCGGTATTGACCAATCCGTTCATGATACCCATCGGTGTGGCAATGGCGAAATCGCCCGCCCTGGAATGCACCGGGTGATCTTCGCCTTCAATGAAGGTTATCCGTACATCCGTTACCTCCCAGCCTTTGATCCCTTGTTTCAGGGCCCCTTCAATGCTCCGGGCAGCCTCATTCTGATATTTCTGCTGCACATCATTTACCGGAACGGTGCTTTGATACACCACCCCGCTGCCACGCTCGCCGGGTTCGATGCGGAATTTCATGATGGCCCAGCAAGGTTTGGGCATCCAGTACTGAACAAAACCTTCTCCGGCCATGGCAGGCGTTTCCTTGTAGATAACTGTCGGATTTTCAAACCTTGCAGCAAGTTTAAAGCGATCGGCAAGAATCCGTTCAAGGATCTCCATCTGAATCCAGCCCATAATCTTCACATGAAGTTCAGCCTCTTCCCGAACCCATTCAAATTCCAGGGATGGATCCTCTGTGGCCAGTTCCTGCATTGCCTCAGCCAGCGCCGGATAGTCCTTGCCATTTACAGCTTTCACCTGCACCGTAAGCAAGGGGATCCGTAATTTCACCTCCCCGGGAATACCCTCATGGACGAAACCGAGCAAATCGCCGACCTGTACCCTGCTTAATCCGCTGATCCCGGCAATATCACCGGCTTCAACGATTCCAATATCCTCATACCTCCCCGGAAAAACCCGTCGGACCTGCGTCACTTTTTCTTCAACCTGCCGGGTTGCATTGAATACCACCTCCCGGTTGGTAATTTTTCCGCTGAACACGCGCACATGGGCAATTTTTCCCATTATTTTATCGTGACTGATCCCATAAACGAGTGCTGACAGCGGATCGTCAACCCTTCCGCCGGGTGGTGGAAAGTAGTTTACCAAAGCGTCAAGCAGCTCTTCAATGCCCAGACCAAGTTTTGCGGAGCCAAAAAACAACGGGTAAACTTCACAGGATCGGGTTATTCTGCATAATTGCGAATCGAGCACGGGAAAAGCGATCTGCTGTTCATCAAGGTAATTTTTCAGGAGTACTTCATCAGAGGCAATGATATTTTCAACCAGTTTGTCCGGGATAAAATCTTCACCCCAGGTCCCGGTAATGGCAACATCCGGTTCACCCTCACCCGAAACTTCCTGCAAACAAAGGGGTATAAAACCAAATTCTTTTGTGATGCTATGGATTACGGAGTCGCTGTCGGCACCCACGCGGTCGATTTTATTAATAAAGAAAATAACCGGTACCCTGCGTTGCCTTAAAGCCGCCCAAAGGGTTTCTGTATGTGCCTGCACCCCTTCCACCGCTGAAATTACCAGGATTACTCCGTCAGGTACGCGCATGACGCGCTCAACATCTGCGGAAAAATCGACATGTCCGGGGGTATCGATCAGGTTGATACGGGTGCCATTCCATTCCAGCGAAGTATGGGCCGACTGAACAGAAATCCCGCGCTCCTGCTCCACTGCCAAAAAATCGGTTTGTGCGGTTCCCTGGTCAACCAGCCCCGGCTTCCTCGTTTGTCCGCCTAAAAACAGCATCTGCTCGGTGAGGGTGGTTTTACCAGCATCGGCATGAGCCATGATGGCGATGTTACGAATTGGATGAGGCATTAACTTTTAAGTTCAGGCTGCGAACTTAAGAAATTTTATTGTCTTCCCTGCCGGTGAAGATGCTGTTCTACCTTGGGTCATTCCATAAAATAGCATGCTCATGTGCCCTGATCGGCTTTTCAGTTTCATGACGATTGTTAACCCCGGTTTGATTGGATGTACTATTGACGCCAGCTTTCGGTGAAAGTGCAACCATTGTTGCAAACCAGATGGCGAGACCGAAAATTATTAACTTTTCCATGGCTTCATTTTTTAAATTAATGACTTTGTAAACTATGAAACAAAGCTACAATC
>CAZVNF010000106.1:0-6278 GCA_964628215.1 uncultured Draconibacterium sp. | reverse complement strand
CAGGCAGGTATGAAAAGTATGAAATTACTTTCTCCCTTAACAGCTATGACAATCCGTATGATGATGAAGAAATTAATGTATTTGGTGAGTTTTATTCTCCTTCAGCCAAATATTATAAACAAAATGCATTCTTTATTGTACCCTATATTAAGATTGATGATGGCAGTTCGGAAACCACATTTGAAGTTTTAAAGACCGTGGCACCGGGTACCTGGAAAATCCGGTTTACTCCCGGAGAACCCGGGAAGTGGAAATTCAGGATTACGGCAACTGATAAAACGGGAACCATCTCATATCCTTCAGATAACGCCTGGCATTTCTTTGAATGTACCCCTGCCGTCCGAAAAGGGTTTATTTCCCGCGCCAACAAACGCTATTTAAAGTATGGAACCGGGGAACCTTACTACCCAGTTGGCAACAGTTACCCCTTTTGGGCCCCCGTTCCGAACGACTGGCGGGGAACTACTGAATATGGCACAAATGAAATGAAACCGGTAATCACTAAGCTATCGAACAATGGGGTGAACTTTATCCGTTTGGAAATCAATTTTCTTGAAGGCCTTAACCTGATGGGAATGGATTTATGCACCAAAACCAACTATTGTCATTATATCAATCAGCGGGATTCGTGGCAACTCGACACCATTGTGGACCATGCCGCTTCAAAGGGAGTGAACATTTTGTTTGCCATGTTCTCGCATGCCTACCTCGGTGACGAAGACTATTGCAATAGCGCCTGGTCACTGCTCAATCCGTTGAACGCAAACATTAGTTCCTCATATGAACCCCGGGCCCCTGATGTAAAAGGCGATTGCCAGACACCCTATGAATTCTATTCCAATGCCACTGCCATCAGGCTGCAGCAAAGAATGATCCGCTATGTTATTGCCCGTTGGGGTTTCGCTACAAATTTACTCGGTTTTGAACTGATGGATGAAGCTGACAGAATTGATGTTTTTAACAAAAAGAAATACGGAAACCCGCCCCCGGGCATTGATCAGACTATTGTTTCATGGCACCAGCTGATGACGGGTTTTATTCACCAAACCGATCCTTTCCGCCACCTGATCACAACAGCTTATGCCGATCAAAACCATGCAACGGCCGGCCCGGTGTTTAATTTGATGGATTTTACACAAATTCACCGATATGCAGATTATGCCGATAACTGGGCAGGGGATGTGGAAGATATCTATTATAATGAAGGTAACCTTTACACCGGAAAATTCGACCGGCCGAACGTACTGGGCGAACACGGGTATCTGAATTACACAAAATACGCCGAACGCGACCCCCATATGTATGAAGAACACATTATCCTGTGGGCTACTCTCTTTAACGGTTCAATGGCTCCTGCAAGTTTCTGGACACAGTACGACATTAACAAGCTTAACGCGCTCAATATTTATAAGGGTATCAGCAATTTCACGAAACTGCTGCCCCAGTTTTCAGAAGCATATGTGCCGTGTAAGTTTTCCGACAGCAGCCTTCGCCTTTTTTATCTGAGAGACCAAAACTCCGATGAATTTTATGGCTGGATCCAGGATGCAGGTTTCACTTTCAGGAAGCTCTATACGAATTATGCCTCCTACCTGGTAAATTTCTCTGAAAATCGTCCTCCATTAAGTACAAATACACCACTGCGGCCGGTATTGAGCGTTTCACGAAACGGGGCATATAAAGTCAGATGGTTCGATACTGAAACCGGCTATTTAATCAGCACAGCGGTGATTACCTCCGTAAATTACAAAATCACCCTGGAAATGCCTGTCGGCCTGCGCGCCGGGAAATTTGCCGATGCTGCCTTTATTATTGAATATCAATGTGCCGCTCAATGGAATGCGACCGTATTATCAGCCGTTTCACCCGCCAATATCCGAAAAAACAGTCCATTGGCTGTCAGCAATGACCATAAGGTGAACTATATAGGAACAGACGACCGCATTCACCAGGTTTACTGGAACGGTAATTTCTGGGAATGGGCCGTTTTGAATGCCGGAGCGCCCAAAAACGTCAGAAAATTCAGCGATCTGGCAATTGATTTGCAGAACAATGTATATTTTACAGGCACCGATAACCGGATACACCGGATGTTCTGGAACGTGGATCACTGGCAGGAGGCAGTTCTGAATCCGAATGCACCTGCCAACGTAAGGGCCGACAGCGGATTAGCTGTGGACAGGCTGGGCAAAGTGTATTTCACCGGCACCGACGACCGCGTGCATCATTATTATTATCAGCAAAATACCTCCAAATGGCAGGAGGCATTGCTGGTCATGAATGCCCCCGCAAACGTGATGGCTGAATCGAATCTCGCCATTCACAACGGTTCGGATATCGTGCTGTTTTATGTAGGTTCCGATGCCAGGATTCATCGCTACACCTGGAAAGGAACTAAGTGGGAATATGGAATATTGAATTCAAATGCCCCGCCGAATGTACGATTCACACGAAACCTGTTTCTTAAAAAACTGTCGAAAAGTCCGCTGGCAATTGATCCGGGCGGGTTCCCTTATTTTATCGGTGCGGACAACCGGGTTCACAACTACTATTGGAATGTAAATCACTGGCAGGAGGCGGTGCTCAATCCGACTTTTCCGCAGAATGTACGCTTGAATTCGGCGCTCACCTCAAGGGAAGCCGGGAAGGTGCATTTTATTGCGAATGACAACCGTATCCATCAGTGCTTCTGGAATGGAAATCAATGGCAGGAGGCGCTGAATAATTTCCTGGATCCGCAAAATGTATATTCCGGTCTGGTTTCCGTAAATAAAATGATGTTTTTTATCGGGGAGGATACCGTTGTTTCAGGACAGAATAAGGACAGGCGGGTGTGGGTAAGCTATTGGGATTGCCAGGGTATGTTCAAATAACCATGGTTTATAATATCTTTGCTTATGAATGAATTAAATACAACCCTGATGAAAACAAACATAATCTTTAGTTTTTTCCTGGCAGGAATCCTGTTTACCTTCCTTATCGCACTGTTATCAAATACCATCTGTGCCCAGTCAGCGATAAATTCGAAATCTCTGGCGTATGATCCATATACGCATTACCCTTCGTATAGCGGAACCGATCTGGGTGTTACCTACTCAAAGGAGTCAACCATCGTAAAAATCTGGTCTCCACCGGCACAGGAGATGAAACTAAGACTATACAAGACTTCCCTGGGCAAAGACCAGGTTGTTGAGATTGATTGTAAGAAAGATGCAACCGGTGTATGGCAGGCAGTATTGCCAGGTGACCAAAAAAACCTCTACTATACGTTCCAGGCAAATGTGGAAGGAAACTGGCTTGAAGAAAATCCTGATCCATATGCCAAAGCACTGGGTGTAAATGGAAAACGCGGCCAGATCATCGATCTGAAGGAAACCAATCCGCCAGGCTGGGAAAATGATAAACCACCTGTTTTAAATCAACCGGTGGATGCAATCGTGTATGAACTTCATATCCGCGACCTGTCTGTAGCCCTCAATTCAGGCATTGCAAACAAGGGAAAATTTTTGGGCCTGACCGAATCGGGGACAAAAAACAACCATGGACAAAGCACTGGAATTGATCATATTGCAGAACTGGGCATTACTCACATTCACCTCCTTCCATCTTTCGATTTTTGCAGTGTGGATGAATCAAAGCCAAAAGTACCGCAATACAACTGGGGCTATGATCCCCAGAATTTCAACACACCTGAAGGCTCCTATTCCACAAATCCTGAAGACGGTATGGTTCGTATCCTTGAATTCAAGAAAATGGTAAAGGCTATGCATCAGCGCGGACTCCGGGTGGTGTTGGATGTGGTGTACAACCATACAGGTTATACGAACAACTCCAATTTAAACCAGCTTGTTCCGGGTTATTATTACCGCACTTGGGAAAAGGACGGGAAATACAGCAATGCCTCAGGATGTGGCAACGAAACTGCCTCCGACCGTGCCATGTTCCGGAAATTCATCATCGAATCGGTAACCTATTGGGTAAAGGAATACCATGTTGATGGTTTTCGTTTCGACCTGATGGCCATTCATGACATGGAAACCATGAACCAGGTTGCCGAGGCGCTTCATGCCATCGATCCTTCCATCCTCATTTATGGTGAAGGCTGGACTGCCGGTGATTCGCCTTTACCGGAATCCTACCGTGCATTGAAAAGAAATGCCAGTAAAATGAAAGGAATCGCAGTTTTCAGTGACGATATCCGTGATGCAATCAAAGGAAGCGTTTTTGAAGAGAAAAGCACGGGTTTCGCCAGTGGCGCCAAAGACATGACAGAATCGGTTAAATTTGGCATTGTTGCAGCCGGTGTTCATCCCCAACTTGACTATTCCAAAGTTAAATATTCCAAAGAACCTTATACGAATAATCCCGGCGAGGTGATCAATTATGTGTCCTGCCACGACAATCACACCTTGTACGACAAATTAAAAGTTTCCCGTTCCGATGCATCAGAAGAAGATATTGTAAAAATGGACAAACTGGCCAATACCATTGTGCTGACATCGCAGGGAATCCCGTTTTTACATGCCGGTGTGGAGATGAAAAGGACAAAAGGCGGAGATCACAACTCATACAACAAACCCGATTCTGTAAACCAGATCAACTGGGATTTGAAGTATGCCAATAAAGACCTTGTTGCATATTACCACGATGCCATTGCCCTCCGGAAAGCGCATCCTGCTTTCAGAATGTCAAAAAATGAGCTGGTACAGAAGCAACTGTTTTTTTTACCAGTGAATGATGAGCAGGTTATTGCCTACCAGTTGAAAGATCACGCCAATAATGACAGCTGGCAACAAATCATTGTTATTTTTAACGGTGCGGACCTTGATAAAAAGATCGCTTTACCCAAAGGAACATGGAAAATCGCGCTTGAAAATTACCAGTTCACAGATTACAGTAAAACCTGTTCAGGCGAAGTGAATGCAGCTCCTTACTCAGCAATGATTTTATACCAGGAATAAGACACACTAACCACAATTTCATATGGCTGAAATAAAAACAAAACCAACCACGGCCAGCGTGGAGGATTTTATCAACAAAGTTCCGGACGAGAGAAAACGAAAAGACAGTTTTGTACTTCTGGAAATGATGCAAACAGCGACCGGGGAAGAGCCAAAAATGTGGGGCAATTCACTCATCGGCTTTGGCATGGTAAGATTGAAAAGCCCTGCCACAGGCAGAGAAGTAGATTGGTTACGGATCGGGTTCTCGCCCCGCAAAGCAAATCTGTCATTGTACCTTACCGGTAACATTAAGCTTCAGGACGAAGCGCTTAAACGGTTAGGCAAGCATAAAACAGGGGTTGGCTGCCTGTACATAAACCGCCTGGATGATGTCGATCTGCAGGTGTTGAAGGAAATTATTGAGGCCTCCTTAATTCAGGATTTCTTTGCCAAATTATGAAACTGCTTAACATCATCGCCATTATTCTGATCATACTGTCGGGAATCTTTTTCGGACTGATTTTCGTGGTGCCATTCCTTCCCATTTCACTATCTCAAAAAGGCATTATGGCGACCGTCCTGGTTATTTGCATGGAGATCTCCTGGTGGGTGGGTGTGGCAATTGTCGGAAAACAGGTGATCTCAAAATACCAGAAATACCTTGTTCCGCGCAGATGGCGGAAAAAGAACCAGGAAAAATCAGGTTGATTCCCCCGAAACCTCCGCCAATAATTACAAGTAGAGGTTTTCTGTCATTACTCATTTACCTCCAAATTTGATAAGCGCTGAATTAAATTTCTCAGTTTCCTCCAGGAACAGGCTGTGGCCGCTATTCTCAAAAGTAATGAGTTGCGAATCCAAGATTCCGGCTCTCATCTGTTCAGCCAGGTCATATGTACAGATTTTGTCCTGTTTGCCGTGCATAATAAAAGTGGGGATTTTAATTTTTGTTAAATTCTTTCTGAGGTCAGTATCCCTCAAGGCGATTAAACAATTTGCCGTTGCATAGGAAGATGCACTAAGGCAAATACCATTCAACCAATTACGTATCCCTTTATTCAAGGAGGTTGGGGTAGCAGAGAAGATTTTTGTAAACTCCGACAGCAGTTTTGGCCGGTCTTTATGATTAAGTTCAAGCAAAGCATCAACCGCGCTCTTTTGCAAATTGTAAGGAAAATCCTTGCGCTGCGTCCAGATGGAACCGCCCATGGAAAAACCGCCTAACACTGCTTTTTTTATATCCAGGTGGTCCAGAACCTTTTTGATGTCCCTGGTATGTACATCATAATCATAGAGGCCACAGCTACTCAGAGTTTCCATGTGCTCCATGTGTTT
>CAZVNF010000105.1:0-13841 GCA_964628215.1 uncultured Draconibacterium sp. | reverse complement strand
ATGAAAACGGTTTCGTACTGTTTTAACATTTCTCGTTGATTTTAATTAATTTATACTTTTTTTTAAAAGGACTGCAAAAGTACGAATAATATATTATACAACCAAATGAGAAAGTTCTATACTTTTGAAGAGGGGAAAACAGGACAAAGTGACAAAGTGACAAAGTAACAAAAGGACAACGTGATAAAAAATATTTTGCTCATTCTTTGCAGTTTCATGCTGGCCTTTTTTCTCAGCACGCGGGTATTCAATTACGGCGTTCCAGGCTGGAAACACATTATCTCCAGTGATGGCAGGGGATATTATGCCTATTTGCCTGCCCTTCTCATCGACCGGGATCTCTCTTTTTCCGGGGTTGCAAAACGGGAAGCCAGGCTGCAGGGTTATGCGCATTACAAGCCTGCCTATATTGTGAAATCCGGAGGCCGTTCCTTAAACAAATATTTTGCCGGAGAATCCCTGCTCCTGCTGCCATTTTTCTTACTTGCCATTTTGGTCTCATGGTTGGTTGGAACTGATATTGATGGTTATTCCTTTTTCTTCCAGATTTTCACCGGGATCGGAGCATTGTTTTACCTGTTTGCTGGGTTTTACTTTCTTAAACGTATCCTTGAAAGCATTCAAATACGTCCATTTGCGATTGCAGTCACTCTGATAATCATCCTGTTCGGCACAAACCTGTTTTATTACAGTATCTGGCAACCCACCATGTCGCATGTTTATTCATTTTTTGCCATAAACGGATTCCTGTGGTTCTCTTTTAAGGCGATTCGGGGGTGGAATGTAAAATCAGCCTCCCTGATGGGGGTATTCCTTGGATTCGTCTGCCTTATCAGACCAACGAATATTATTGTCATCGTACTTATTCCTTTCCTTGCAGGGGAGAACTCCCGGATGATCCATTTTTTAAGGGCAGTCTGGTTAAAAAAGCTCACCCTGTTGCTCATGGTGCTGATTTTTTTAGCCATAGTTTCAGTTCAAGGGGTGCTGTGGTACATCCAGACAGGACGTTTTTTTGTATGGTCCTATCATGGAGAAGGGTTCAGGTTCTTCAGTCCGGAAATTTTCAATGTTCTTTTCAGTTACAGGAAAGGACTGTTTATCTACACCCCTGTCCTGCTTGTTTCGATGATGGGCATGATCATTCTGCTTCTCAGGAAACAACTACAGTTTTTAAGTATAACAGGATTCTTCATTTTAAGCACGTATATCATTGCAAGCTGGTGGAACTGGTATTATGGAGATGGTTTCGGATTGCGCGCATTTATTGATTACTACGGTATATTCGCCATCCTCCTTGCCATGGTGGTTAACAAAATCCGACCGGGTACCGACGTGGTATTCAGTGTGCTTTTCCTATCTCCATTTGTGTTGCTCAACCTGTTACAAACATGGCAATACACCCATCAGGTGATTCAGCCTAACAGCATGAATGCGGTTAAATATCATCACGTTTTCATGAAAACGGATTCAGCCATGATCAACTCACTGGGCGGAAATGACGAAATTGCCGACTACTCCGTAAATCTAACCCGGCCAGTATTGACCTGCACCAGTTCTTTTGAAAAGCCTCAGGAAAACTGGATTTTAAATTCAATAATTGCAACCAGCCGGGCAAGCTCCGGTGAACATGCCGGGTACCTTGATTCATTGCATCAATTCAGTCCCGCGATCGTTATCAGGGCGGCAAAGCTTGGAAAATTACCCGACACATTCCATGTCAGGGGAGAAATAATGATCTGGGATAGTGTTCCGGGTGCCAGCAACGGTGCGCTGGTGGTTCTGAGCATGGATTCCATTCAACCGGGTGAAAACTACTGGCGTGGCTTCCTGATGAACGATATCCCGGTGACAAGCAGTAAAACCTGGCGAAAGATCACTTTTTCGCTGATGCTGCCTGAAATTGCAAATCCTGATGGTATTTTGAAGATTTATATCTGGAATACGGGGAAGAAACCGATGCTGGTGGATGATTTTGGGGTGAGGGTGTTTGGAAGGTGGTGAGTTGGTGAAAGGGTGGACAAGTGGACGGGTGGACGGGTGGACGGGATTTCAGGGGGAAGGGTGGACGGGTGGTTTTTGCAGAAGTACAACGGCGTAGGCTGAGATTCCTTCTTCACGGCCGATAAAACCGAGTTTTTCACTTGTCTTAGCTTTGATTGATACCTGGTCTGACTGGATATTCATCACCGTTGCGAGGGTTTTGTTCATCAGAGGGATAAACTGTCCTATTTTCGGGCTTTGCAGAATAATGGTACAATCAATATTTCCGATGCTGAATCCTTTTGCTGTAATTAAATCCATTGTTCGCGAAAGCAGCACCTTGCTGTCGATCCCTTTATATTCAGCGGCAGTGTCGGGGAATTGGACTCCAATATCGCGTAACCCCGATGCACCCAGCAAGGCATCAATAATGGCATGAATTAAGGTGTCTGCATCGGAATGACCTGTTGCACCTTTGTCGTGTGGAATCAGTATTCCACCCAGCCATAGTTCCTGGTTATATTCTAGTTTGTGCGTATCGCAACCGAAACCGATCCGGAACATATTTGGCGAAATGGCGAAATGGCGAAAAAATGAAATGGCGAAAAAGGGAAATTAGTTTGTGCCTCCGGCTTTTTCTGATTTTTTGGTATTATCAAAGTTAAAGAGCAAAGTAAACTGCAAGGTGTTTTGCAATGGGTTGTTATTTTTCACCGGAATCAGGTATGAAAAATCCAAACCAAATACGTTATACCGCAATCCTGCGCCCAGTGTAAAAAACTGGCGGTCTCCTTTGTATTTTGACTCATAGAAGTAGCCGGCCCGGACGGAAAACAATTTATTATACCAATATTCGGCGGCAAGGGCGATGTTGATTTCCTGCATCTCTTCTTTAAAACCATAAGGCGCATCATAAAAGGACTGAACCATTCCTTTAACAACTGACACATTCGGATCATACCCTTTTTCTATCACAGTTTTGCCATCAGGCCCGGTATAAGTATTGCCGAGGGAGTCCTTTGCATAAACAGGCGGTGTGGGAACCAACAATTTAGCCAGGTCAAGTGAGATGGAAATCCTGTTAAAGTCGTCGAGATCCATTGTAAAGGATGGGCCCAGACGCAAGGTGGTGGGAATAAAATCGCGTACGATGGAGGTACTGCTGTATGACATTTTCACCCCGATATTGGACATATTGAGACCGAAATCAATAAAAGCCTTGGAAATCCCTTTTATTTCCATTTCATGATGGTAGTAAAGAGCAACATCGGCTGCCACAGAGGTACCTGGCCTGGCTTGCACTCCGTTGGCTTCACCTCCGGGTACAAGGTTGGAATAGATGAACCTGGCTGCAACAGCTCCTGAAAATTCTCTGGAGAACTTACGGGCATAGGTACCATCGAATGCAAATTCATTTGGTTTCACTAAAATGGTATTATCCCCGAAATCATTTGTAAACTGAATTTCACCCATTGAAAAGAACCGCAGTGAAAACGCAATGGCCTGTTTGTCTCCCAATTTACCAAATCCAACCACAGATGCAAGCCCGATGTCATTTACCAGGTTCCGGAGCCAGGGAACATATCCGATGCCAAATCCAAATGTTTTATCAATAAATGCATATTTGGCAGGATTCCAGAACATGGAATAAGAATCGGGTGTTGTGGCAGCTCCTACATCGCCCATACCTCCTGAACGTGCATCGGGAGAAATTGTTAAAAAAGGCACAGCAGTAGAGATTACACGGCTACCATCCGATGGTTCTGTATCCTGTCCGAAGGTCCTGGAAATTGCTAATGCACACAATAAGAGTAATGATAATCTGATCTTCATCTGTTGAATTCTAAATTAAATATTTGATTAGGATAAAAGGGTCGCAAAATTAACGATTTTACTTCTCAGATATTGCTTTAAATTTAAAATGATGCATCTTCACCCGGTAAATCACCTTAAAATCATAAGTTTCTGAGCAGTTTCAGTATAAGAGCCATTTGTTGCTTTAAAAATAATTTTGTACGGATATATCCCGTTGGAAAGTAGATTCCCATTTGAATCGGTACCATCCCAGGTAATTTTCGGTGAGGTGACCGAAGCATCCGGGTAACTGTGATCCAGCGTACACACCTGGATTCCCTGAAGATTATAAATCTTTATCTGAACGTCGAGCCCGCCTCCGTCAAACTGTTGAGGCTGAAAAACAAAATTTGTGTATTCAATGAGCGGATTAGGCGCATTTAAAACATTTTTTACCTGTAATTCAGAGTGACCCGGAACATAGAAACTGATCTCTTTCTGCGATGAGTTGTCGAACATATCCCAGGCTTTCAAGCTGAGTGTATGTTTGCCTGTTGACAGACCATTGAGCGGAAATGCAAGAGTTCCCCTGGTGTAGGAGTTGAATTCGGGAGCAAAATAGTCATTCAGTACCATGGCACCGGCGCGATCGTTATCCAGCACGATCTCAATTTCATGCCCGATGCCCAATCCAAGGCTGTTGATTCCGTTGGTATCAAAAAGATCTGCCAGCAAAATTGCCGCATTTCCTGTTTCACCTCCGTTTACAAAAAATCGGTCGTCCATGTAAAGTGCAATGTCCGGCCCCTGGTTTTCAGCAATGACTGATTCGTCTCGTCCGCCTATCACTATCTGATCCGTGTAACCCGACGCTTCTGAATTATCATTGTAAGCAAAATAGCTGATTTTGCCAGGCCCCATCTGCAATGAAATATTTTTCGGAACAACAAATGAAACATGAAACTCTCCGGAATCGACAGGAACATCACCCTTAAAAAGCAAACTGTTCTGAATGTTAAAATTTGCCGGATACGACTCCCTGTTATCGGGACGGTTTCCAAGGGTAGTACTTGTTACAGGTTTATCATACACCTTGCAGTTAACTTTCCCATAGAAGGTTTTAATTCGTTGCCCCTCTCCATCTTCAATGCGTCCTTTTAACGTTACGGTCGACATACCCTTTACCGTATCCGTTTGATTGACCGGATGTCCGTTTAATTCTGAGGTTCGTACATTATACTGTGAAAAAGCAATGCTTTGTGCCGGGTCGCCCAGTAATACAAAATTGCGCAAATCTGATTTATTGCTGTTATCATTCTTTGATAACCGGATAAGATCTCCCATTTTAACGTATTTCCCATCGCTGTCCCTGTCCATCAGGTGCCTGAAAAAGCTGGTATTCAGCATAATGTTCGAGCCCGCAAATGCAAGCCGTGTTGTAGAGTATAGTGCAATGGCTCCGCCATCTGGCTGTAAAATAAGCATCTCCCCTGCGGTGTAGCGTTCGGGATTGTCAAACCGGCTGAATTCACACGTAGCTGTCACAAAAACCGGCAGTTTATCCTTGTTATCCCATGACAGGATATCGGTTGTGGTCAGCACTTGTTCATAGCTCCATCCGGATTCGCCACCATGCCCTGTATAATTCACAATCAGAGAACCTTTAGCCACTGCATCGTTGAGCGCAATATTCGCATCAGGGAAGCGGCTCCCTCCCGGGATTTCGACGAGCTTATACGCATCGAAATAAATTTTATTCACATTGAAAACAGGATATTTTGTTTTAACAATGGCACACAATTCTTCCGCCTGGTTAAAATGAAGGTTTTGATTTTCATCATCTGCGACAAACGTAAGTGTATTCCTCCAATCAGACATAACGGGAAATTCGGCGGAAGAGTAATGAATAATTTTATCTACCATAATCTGAGCCTCGGCGGCAGTGGAAACCGGAAATCTTCCTATCCCGATATCTATCAGCCCGTTTGATTCCTGACCTGAATTGTCGGCCATTATGCCAAAGTAATCGTCGGTGATATAGGTTTTGGTGCCGTCTAAAGACTCCACCGACTGGAAAGTCGGAATAAGATTGTTATTACCGGGAATCCGGTTTTTGGGGTCATATGAACCATCGCCGATAAGCAATAAATACCTGGGCCGGGTTTCAACGGTTCCCCGGTCATACAGCATTTTGATGTAATCCCGTATGGCAGTCGGATCTGTTTGGCCACAGGCAAACTCATTATAGATTTGCGTGGATAATACAACCTGTGATGAAAGGCCATTGTGCTGGCTGTGAAATTCACTTAACTGTTCTGCCTGTGCCAGAAACAAAGGATTTGTAACAATGACAAGGGTAGTTGGCTGATTTGCATGGATGTTTTGATTTTGAACCGTTCCTGCATAGATTACCGGTTTCAAAAAAGCACCCTTGAAGGCAATAAATTCACGCAGGCTGTCAGTTGTCCGTTTAAATTTAAGCATTCCGTCGACCAGGGTTGTTTCAACTGCTCTGATCGAAGCGGGTTTTGATACATCCCACACAAGAATGGCGGAATTGGCATTTTTTATAGTAAATTCGGTTACCTTTCCTTCGCCTGTGGAACTGATATCCCGGAACAGCATCTGGGTATCATTCCAAACCAGGTTACGCCGGCAACTGATTTCCAGAAAGTTAAGCCAACCCTTTGAATTGGATGTAGGCATACCATAGCGAAGGGTAAGTGTTTGGTCCCCGACGGGCTTAGGGATCGATGTCAATTTGAATTTCCACATTCCAGCCCGTGTAAATTCCGATGGATTGGTTGAATCAAGCCTGAGAGAATCAATTTTAGTTCCAGCCTGGGAAAGATAAAAGTAACTTGGCACCGGTGCATTCGCAGCAACATACCATTTTACCCTTACCGGGGTGAGAGAATCGATGTGAGGAAAAAAAAACGGGAAAGCCTGCTCATTTTTTACATTATCGAAGGTTTCACCGTACCATTCCTTTCCTGACCTGATTAGGTTGCGCTGATCAAGTTCATGCAGGGCATAATCGTCAAAAACTGAAGAAAAATTATTTGCAACCGAAGTGTCTGAAGGTATTAATGCCACTCGTTTGCCAGGCCCCTGATCAAAATTCAGAAAATAATACGTAGTGTCTGAATAGAGGTTTCGCTGATGGGTATAAAAACGTGTCAGCCTGTCATAATTCCATTTATCGGCACTCTCCCCGTAGAAAAGAATATGATCGCTTATATCGAAGTGGCCGTCGCCACCGTCGTTTACCTGGATGGAAATTTCACGCAAATCATCGATCCGGAGAGCTGAATTGACTTCGGGCAGCATTCCGGATCCGTTACCGTAAATGCGTATTTTAGCAACATCAACCGAGGAAGGGTCTACTCCCAGAAATTGAATATCCTGCCAGGTAACCTGGTAAATGCCCGATTGAGTAACCGCAAGCCGGTACCAATTCCCCCTGGCCAATACCGATGAATCAGCATGGGGTATTGCAGCTGAAGCAAAAAGCGGCAGTAAAAAAATCAAAAAGAGAACTGTTTTTTTCACTTTCAGAAAATATTTGCAAAGATACGTATTTACCGGACAACCACCAACTTCGAGGTTTGCCGGGAGGAAGAACCACCGGGAATAGTTAGTTGTACGGAATAAACATAAAGCCCGCAACTGATTTTTCCGCCATTGTCCTGTGTCCCATCCCATTGAATCGATGCGGTGCGGTATCCCTGTGCATAGATCGTCTGGTTGAGCGTTTTCACCGGTCTGCCATTCAGGGTAAAAATCCGGATTTCAACTTCAACAGGCTGGTTTACCTGGTTTGTTTCCCAGGAAAAAGTGGTATGGTCGTTCATGGGATTGGGATAGTTTACAAGATGTTCAAATGCAAATTCGCCCGACGATACTACAATGAAACTGATAGTAGCCTCGGTTGAATTGTTGTGAACGTCCCATACTTTCACCGTGATCTCATGCGGTCCATCGCTCAGCGTACTTAAAGGATAGCTGATTTCGCCGCTCTTAAAGGTATTGAGATCGGAGACATAGTACTCATTGAGGATCATGGGATTCGTGGTTTTTCCATCAAGCACCGCGGTGATGTCGTGCCCAATCCCATTTCCCACGGCATTCACGCCGGATGTATCTGTAATATCTGCCAGCAGCACAGGCGTTTGGTCTGTAATGCCCCCTGAGCGAAAATTGCGGTCGTTGATAAACAGGTTAACCAGCGGTCCGGCATCATCAGTTTGTGCATCATCATTGAAGCCGCCAATCTGTATATCATAGTCATACCCATTGGCATCTGTTTCCTGGCTTCGGGCATAGTAACTGATTTTTCCCATGCCATATTGATAAGCAATATCTTTTGGAACGATGAATGAAAATGAAAATGAACCATTTTTCACTTCAGCCTGTCCCTTATAAACCGGGTTTTTGCGCAAGAAAAATTGAACGGGTGGCGCACTGCCCTGGTTTGCTTTGGTCCATATTTCGGTTGATTTATCAAATACCGTCGGAAAAACTGTTCCGGAAAAGTTAATGGCTTTTTCTCCTGACACATCACGAACTTCCCCGGTGATGGTTATTTCTGAAAGCGCTTTGAGGGTATCGGGCGCTGCAGATGATTCGCGGGCATTAATACTGGTGGTAACCACTTTTAAATCAGGATAGGCCATTTGCATGGCAGGATCGCCCAATAAAACAAAAGCATGGATATTGGGAGAGCTCCCCATATCTGTTTTGGCAGCAACCAGCAAATCTCCCAGTTTCATATAACTGCCGGATGTTTTTTTAAACGCCTGTTCGTAAAAATTCACCAGAAGTGATTGGTTGGTGCCTGCAAAAGTGAGGCGGGTGGTGGTAAATAGTGCCACTCCTCCTCCCTGGCTATTTAAGAAGACCCATTCACCGGCAGAAACCCGCTCGGGATCATCAAAACGACTGAATTCACAGGTTGCTGTTACAAATACCGGCATATTATTTTTATTTCGCCAGTTTTGAATATCCGGCACCTCCAGTATACGTTCGTGAGCCCAGCCAACCTCTCCGCCATGCCCGATATAATTCATGATCAGCGAGCCTTTTCCAACTCTTTTATTGATGGCCTCATTCACATCGGGATACCGTGCCCCGCCGGGAGTGGAAACCATGGAATATGCATCTGAATAAATCTTGTCGATATTGTAATTCGGATAGGTCGCTTCAATTTGATCGGTAAGAGATTCACTGCTGTCAATAAACAAATTCCCTTCATCCGGATTCCTGTCATCAGAAACAAATGTCACCACATTGCGCCAGTCATTCTTTACCGTATCCGTATTGGAGCAATAGTGTATCACTTTATCAACTGAAGCAGTAGCCTGCTCAATATTATCAACCGGGAAACGGCCGATTCCAATATCCAGACTGCCATTTGCCGATTGTCCTTCATTGGGATCAAGCAATCCGAAATAATCATCCGAAACAAACGATCCTACCGGCGAAAGCGACTCAACCGATTCGAAAGAAGGCACAAAGTTGGTATTGCCCTGGGTACGGTTCTTATAGTCGTAGGAAG
Organism: uncultured Draconibacterium sp.; assembly: GCA_964628215.1. Classification (GTDB taxonomy): domain Bacteria; phylum Bacteroidota; class Bacteroidia; order Bacteroidales; family FEN-979; genus CAIVAT01. The sequence goes on along the minus strand of CAZVNF010000105.1, from coordinate 4,507 downwards.
CATCACCAAACAGCAACAGGTACCTGGGTTCCTGCCCGGGTTCGGCCTTGTTGTACATCAGTTTAACAAAGTCACGGATGGCAGTGATATCCTGGGCACCTGATGAAAATTCATTGTAAATTTTATCCGGGGTGACGATGAGCACTGAGAGTCCGGTATTTTCCTGATGAAATTCGGCCAGCCTTGCTGCTTCACTCAGGAAGGAGGGATGGCACACAATCAGGTAATCTGCCACGGCAGCGCCATGGATATTCTGATTTTCCACCCTTCCAACAAATTCAGGCAAAGCAAAAGAACTGCCGTCATAAGCCATAAATTCGCGCAAGGTGTCTGATTCAAGTCGGAAGATATAATTGCTTCCGCTTACAGGTGCCTCAATTCGCAATATGTCACCCCTGTTGGTAACATCCCATATAGTCAGATTCTGCCCGTTGCCATTCAGGGTATATTCAGTAACTCCGCCCGCTTCGGTCCCGGGAGCACACCGGAATGACATCTGGGAGCCGCTCATGGTAAGTAACCGGGTGGCATTCAATTCCAGGTAATTCAAATAGCCGATTGAACTGGAAGAGCTTTTCTTATAGGTCAATGTGAGATCAATGGCTGAACCTTCAGGCAGGAAGGTTGCGGTACCCGCCTTTGCATTGGCAAAGGCGTTTTCAAACCCCTCTGAAATTCGATCTATATTCAGGGTCAGAATCGGGCTTCCCTGCGTTGACACTGTAAAAGAGGTGGCTCCGGTTGACGACCTTGCAGCTACGTATGTTTTGACTGCAACCGGGGTCTGACTATCCACATTGGGGAAGTTGAATGAATACGTGCGAATCGTAGTGAGATCAAAATACTGTTTATCCCACCATTCCCGGCCCGATTTAATCAGGTTGACGTCCTCTTTCTCGTAAGAAGCAAAATCGTTAAATTTGGTGGCATAGAAGGTAGGTGGTTTTGTCGTGGAAAGTTCTGTTGTGATCCTTTTTCCCGGGCCTGTATCAAAATTGAGAAAGTAATACATCCTGTCGGAATACACATTTTTCCGGCAATGGAAATACCTGTCGGTATAGTTGTAATCCCAACGATCGGGACCTTGTCCATAAAACAAAAGGAAATCGCCCTGGTTAAAACGGCCGTCTTCCTCCCCGGAAACAAAAATTGAGTTCTCCATTAAATCATCAACTCTCGGTACGGAATTGGCTTCCGGAAGCATGCCCCCTCCATTGCCATATATCCGGAGGTTCCGGGGATCAATATTATCGACCGCCACCCCTGAATTTTTGAGATCATCATACGTAAGCCGGTATATCCCGTTGGCTCCGACGGCAAATTTGTACCAGGTACCCTCTGCGAGAACAGAATTGGCCGCAGCCAAATTGCCTGATTTCACCCGGGATTTCTGTAAAACACTACTTGTAACAACCTCAAGTTCAAACGAAATCAATCGTTCAATGACACCGGTTTCCACATTTTTACGCAAGGGCATCAGGCTGACCTGTAGGAAAGTTTTTTTCCGGGTGACCGATAAATCATGAAACAGGGTAACTCCTTCAGTGATTTTGTCCAACCCTTTCACCAATAATAAGTCAGTTGGACTGACTGTCTCAAAAACCTGGTTATGCATTTTAACTTCCACCAGGGAATCCTTTGCTGGATTGAACGGGAAAGATTTGATAAAAACAGGTAACAGGCCATATTTCCCGCTTAGACGGGAACCATCAAAGGTTAAAACAGTTTCGGTAGAAGATTGTCCGTGATGAATAACAAGAGGTGATTTCCATAAGATTGATATTTTTCTGTCAATCCCGGAAGCATTGGCCATCATTGAGATAACCAAAAAAAACGCGAGTGGAATACAATGAAAGATGGTAAAACTGTGATTTTTCGTATACATGTGCTGGGTTATATACAATTGTTGATATTTTAAACGTTAGCTGTTAGTTAATATTGTCGAAAACGGTTTCGGGATATCTATTATTTTCGTAATATTGTAAACCTTAATTAATCAGGACACAGGAACATATATGATCAGACGATTTGCGGTTATTGTATTATTTACCATTCCGTTTTTTATCGGTGAAATATTTGCCCAGGACCCTGAGTTCTCGCAATTTTATTCAAATCCTCTTTATCTGAACCCTGCCCTGGCCGGGGTAACCATATGCCCCAAGGCAAATGCCACTTACCGTAATCAATGGCCGGGGATTGGCAAAGCATTCATCACCTACAATATTTCCTACGATCAGTATGTGAAATTCCTTCATGGGGGATTGGGATTGCTTATTACTGCCGACCGCGCCGGTAACGGCAACCTCAACACGACGGTAATCAGCCTGATGTATGCCTACAAGTTTAACATCAGCGAGCATCTTCAGGCGAGCGGATCCCTGAAGGCGGGTTATTACCAGCGCAGGCTGAACTGGGAGAACCTGCAGTTTGAAGATATGATTGATCCTTTAACTGGTTTTACCCAGCCCACTTCGGAAAAGCAGCCCGACAATCTCAGCGTGGGTGTGCCGGATATCTCTGCAGGCATATTCCTGGCTTATGATGACCTGGTATATGGAGGAATTGCGGTTGATCATGTAACCCAGCCCAAGGTAGGGTTTTATGCCGACAATGCCACTCAGTTATACATTAAATACACTGTTCATGCAGGTTCAGTGATCGATCTCCGCCAGAATGGCAGTTCCTCATCAGACCGGGAATTTTCTCTTTCACCTAATATATTATATCAGCAGCAGTTCCAGTTTCACCAGCTGAACATCGGGTTGTACCTCACCATAGATCCGTTTATCGGGGGTGTTTGGTTTCGCCACAATTTTGAGAATGCAGATGCCGTAATCCCCATGCTTGGCCTTCATTATAAAAATTTACAAGTGGGATACAGTTATGATTTCACAATCAGCAACTTAAAAGGCACATCCGGCGGGGCCCACGAAGTTTCCGCATCATGGCAATTCCCATGTCCGGAAAAAAGAAGGCATATCAGGGCAATAAAATGCCCCAGGTTTTAGTTATCTATTATTATTTGCGTAATTTGAGTAATTCACGTAGGTTTGCAAAAATTTTCAACGGATGAGAATTAACAGATTTTTTCAGGTAAGCGCCCTTGCTGCAGCCATTTTCATGGTGGCAGGATGTAAAAAGGAAGTATCACGTTCTACCGGATGGGAATATAACAATCCCAAAAACGGGGGATTTGAAAAACCCATGTTTGCCGATCAGGAAACCGGCCCCGGACTGATGTTCATTGAAGGGGGAACGTTTACCATGGGAAGCACCCAGGATGATGTGATGTCTGATTGGAACAACAACCCCAGGAGGGTAACTGTAGCCAGTTTTTATATGGATGAAACGGAGGTAAGTAATCTCGCTTATCTGGAATATCTTTACTGGCTCAGCCGCGTATATGCAACTGACTATCCGGGAGTTTACCGCAAAGCACTTCCCGACACCCTTGTATGGCGTCAGAAACTGGCTTACAACGAACCCATCCTGGAGTATTATTTCCGTCATCCAGCATACCGGAATTACCCCGTTGTCGGCGTTAGCTGGGTTCAGGCAAATGATTACTGCCAGTGGAGAACTGATCGTGTAAACGAAACGATGCTTATCCGCCGGGGAATCCTCACCATGGATCCTGCACAAAAGAATGAAAACAACTTTAATACGGAAGCTTACCTCGCCGGCCAGTATGAAGGATTGCCCGACAAACAACTTCCTGATCTCAATCCCAACGGAACCGGCACGCGTAAAGTAAAAATGGAAGATGGAATTCTTCTGCCAAAATACCGTTTGCCAACCGAAGCAGAATGGGAGTACGCCGCCCTCGGACTGATTGGCAACACACTCTATGAACGCGTGGTTGAGCGCAAGAATTACCCATGGAACGGAAACTATGTGCGCACCAATGAGTCAAGATATTATGGTGGTTTCATGGATAACTTCAAACGTGGAAAAGGTGACTATATGGGTGTAGCCGGCAACCTGAACGACGGGTCGGATATTCCCTCCGCCTGCGGTTCCTATTTCCCGAACGACTATGGACTTTACAACATGGCCGGAAATGTAAGTGAATGGGTTTTAGATGTATACCGCCCACTGAATTCATATGAAGTATCCGACCTCCGTCCTTTCCGTGGCAATGTTTTTAAAACTCCGGTTCGTGATGCAGAAGGATTTCTTGCTGAGAAAGACAGCCTCGGACATATGAAATACCGCGACATCACTACAGCTGAAGCCATGAATCGTAAAAATTACCGCCAGGCCGACAACATCAACTACCTTGATGGTGATTATGCTTCAAGCATTGATGCCAGCGTGTGGAAAGAAGGATCCAAAGACTCCAGTGCCACCAACATGATGTACCAGCTGGGTAAAAGTTCTTTGATCAGTGATCATGCCCGCGTTTACAAAGGCGGCAGCTGGAAAGACCAGGCTTTTTATATGAGCCCGGGCACCCGGCGCTATCTCGATGAAACCGATGCCTCCGATGCAATCGGGTTCCGTTGCG
>CAZVNF010000104.1:0-13846 GCA_964628215.1 uncultured Draconibacterium sp. | reverse complement strand
TGGGAGTGAGGAGGTAGCGAAGTAGCGAAGTAGCGAGGTAGCGAGGTAGCGAAATAGCGAAATGGCGAAATGGCGAAATGGCGAAATATGAGAAATGTTAAAGTTGGTTTTCTTTTTATGGTGTTGAGTTGTTTTATTGCGACAGGGGTTTTTGCGCAGACTGCGCAGGAACAGCTGAAGCAGATGCGGTCGTCGGTCATAGAGAAAATTGAAGGAAGGGATTTTTACATTCATACGATCAGGCGGGGGCAGACCCTGTACATGATCTCGAAGGCGTATGGGGTTGAAGTAAATGACATTATCCGCGAAAATCCCGGGGTGAAGGAAGGGATTAAGGCGGATCAGAAACTGAAGATTCTTGTGCCTGGTCAAAAACCGGCAACCATTCCAAAGGATACCGCGGGAAAGGACAAGTCGGGGCCAGGGAAAGAGGTTGTTGCCGGGGGAAAGGAAACTATTATAAAGAAGGCCGATTCGGTGGCGGTGGAACTGTTGCCTTGCGGAATAGATACTACAACAAAAAAATCAGTTTATAATGTGGCCCTGATGCTCCCGCTTTTCCTGGCGGGAGTTGATGCGATTGATGCGGTAAATACCGATCCGAAGGTTTTTGAAACCACAAAATCTTTTCAGTTTCTGCCTTTTTATGAAGGGTTCAGGATGGCACTGGATTCAGTTGAAAAACTTGGGGTGAAAGTTAAGCTATATGTGTACGATGTGGATAAAGACACGTCTAAAACCCGTCAATTGCTGAAAAAGCCGGAGATGAAAACGATGGATCTGATCTTTGGGTTGCTATATCATTCCAATTTCCAGATTGTGGCAGCATTTGCAAAGAAAAACAGGATTTACCTGGTCAACCCGATCTCTGAACGAAGTGAACTGGTAACAGGAAACCCTTACGTGTTCAAGGTTCAGCCTTCAAAAAAGGCCCAGTTTGACCAACTGGCAGTATTTATGGCGGGTTCCTTTACTGACGGGCAAGTGCTGATCATCCGGAATGGGCAGTATGGAGACCGTGATGCCGCCGAACTGTTGAAGAAGAAATGTCAGGAACATGATCTTAAGGTTCAGGTGGTTGAAGGCCAGGAAGCTGCCATAGGCCGATATTCGAAGGATAAGCCAAATTACATTATAGTTTTTTCTGATAATCAGACCTACACGCTCGAATTGCTTCGGGGGTTGTATAAATTGAGAAATGAGTATAACCTCACTTTGATCGGATTGCCCGACTGGTCGGCCATGGATGCACTGGAGAGTGAATATCTTGTGGCACTTAAAACCCACATGATGTCGAGGTCATTCATAGATTATGATCACCCGGAGGTAGAGCGGTTTGTTCGGCAATACCAGGAAAATTACAAAACAGATCCGGAACTCCTTGCTTTTCAAGGGTTCGATCAGGCTTTCTTTTTTCTGTCGGCATTAAATACTTTTGGAACCAATATTGGCCGCTGTATTGGAGAGTTCAAGGTGAACTCAATGCAAACCCGGTTTAAATTTGCTCAGTTAAAAGATAACGGATTTGAAAACCGTTACTGGCAATTGTTTAAATATGAGAATTATAAATTGGTGTCCGTTAACTGAAAATCAACGACTGGCCGGTACTGAAAGTAATGGGACATTGGTTGCAAACAGGTTCTTCTTGGTGATGTTTTTTGTGAAGAACATATAAAGCAGGCTATGTTTGTGAGGCTGAAAAGCGATCATGACAATGTTGTTTGCGGCAACAAACTGATCAACGGCTGACTGGTTATCTTCGGCAACTTCAATTATTTCAAAACTAACCTGGTCGGTTTTCTCCTCTTTCCCGAATTTCATTTGCAACGCTTTCATGCGAACATAGGCATCGCTTTGCTTTGCTCTGGTAATGAAATGAACCACCCGGATTCTGGCGGAAAATACTGAAAATAAATTCATTAATCCGGTAATTGTTGCTGCATTCCCTTCCGAAAGATCAGCCGCAAACATGATGGTGCCATACCCGTGGAAACTTTTTATCTCAGGTACGGTAATGACAGGTACTTTTGCATGGTCGATGATGAAGGTGGAGACTTTTCCCCAGATGTTCGCATTTTTACCTCTCCCGGTGGTTCCCATAACTACAAGATCGGGATGGAATTCAGTGCATATCCCTTTCAGTTCATGTTCCAGCTCCCCTCCGGTAACTGTAGTGGAGATAGTGATGTCATTGAAGTTTTCCTTCCGGATGATCAGGTTTAACTTTTCTTCCAGTTCATCCATATTCCGCTCAGCCTGCCTGAAAATCTCTTTCATCAGTTCCTCATTGTAAATGGTACTCATGTCAAGCGTGTCGGGGAAACTGGTGTCAGCGATAATGATCTGATCGAAGTAGGTGTGGAAAAGTTTTATTTCGGCGCCAAATGACCTGGCAAATTCAAGGGCATAGCGACATGTAATATCTGTATGGCTTGAAAAATCGACTGGTACGAGAATTTTTTTCATGGAAGGATGGCTGGCTTAGAACTTATAAAGATACTCATAAAATCAACTTGTCCGGAGTATTTCAAGCAGCAACCTGCAATTATTTTGGTTTGAATAGTTATTAAATAACAGGGACTCCCTGGTTTCGATCTGGCTTTGTGTAAATTCGAGCGGAAAGATGTGTTTTATGGCTGATTTAAGTTCATCCGCACCGCTGGCTATATTGCACAGTTCTCCCAGGGATGTTCCTGCAACCATGGCGGGGTTGACCAGGCAGAATCGTCCGTTGAACAGGGCGTTGAGCAGTTTTAATTTTAGCCCGGTGGGTTGGAAGGTTACCATGATGTTTACCTGTGCTTCGCGGATAAGACGAAACATGTCACTATCTGCAGGATTCTCAATGATCCGGACGTTGGCATGCTTTTCTGCCATTCGTTTCAGCCAGGCAGGAGGATCAAGACCGGCGATAACCAGTTCGGGGAATGAATCTTCCCACACCTTCGAAATCAGGTACTCTGCAGCTACACTGTTTTCAGGTACCGAAAGTTTTCCCTGGTACAACGCATAGGTTCCTTTGCCTGTAAGAATCTGTACTTCATTATCCCGGTGAAAACTTGGCAGGTAAACCACTTTTGTACCCGGGAATTTTTTAGTCAGATAAAGAGTGTCATCCAGCGAAACTGCCAGCATAACAGAAGCATGGCGAAGGATTTTTTGAAATAATTTCAACCGCAGGCTCTCTGCCAGGAAGTAAATCTTTTTCCACGGGTTTTTTTCAGCCTTAAAAAGGTGAAAGTAATAATGATGCTCAATGTTGCTTTCACGGTAAATGAGAAAACGGCCCCTGAGCCTTGGATCCGAAAGAATACCACAGGTATGAAGTCCTTCAAACAGGATGGGCAGGTTGTCTTTCAGGAGGTTGTCAACAAGTTTTTTTGTAATTCTGCTGGTAACGATGTAAGGTTTCAAACTTAAATTTGCCAGTAAACCTGTGTTGCGTCGGTAATAATGAACATCCGCACAATATTGATCAAGCTCAGTTGTACGCTCCCGCTGGTATTCAAAGCAATGCAGGTGAATTCTTACGCCTGCCTGATGCAGCGCCCTGATTTTATAAAAAACATCAATCACCCCGCCATAATTGGCAGGAAAAGGAATATCGAACGAAACAATATGCACACTCAGCAAACTCAAATACTTAAAACTTAACACTTAACACTTAATCACTTGCATCAATTTCCCTTCCTCCCTTTCCCAGCAAAGTTCTTCTGCCGCCTGTAAAAGATTTTCTTTGTAACGAGCCATTTTTTCATGATCATTCAGCATCGAATCCAGTTGAGCAGCAAGCTCTATCGGATCATGGCTTTGTATGAAATCTCCAATCCGGTAATGGTCAACAATGGCTTTCATTTCCGGGAAGGGGGAGACCAGAACCGGGATATTGGCCTGGATATAATCGAGGAACTTATTGGGAAGGCAAAAGTGGTAATTTATACTTACATCTTTTTCGACAGACAATCCTATATCGGCCATCAGGGTCAATGAATGCAGATCCTGGAAAGGAACTTGCCCGAGAAATCTCACTTTATCAGAAACCCCGTGATCAGAGGCAAATGTTTGCAGGCGTTCATACTCATCCCCGATACCTGCAATGACAAGAATCCCGTCTGTTTTCAGATACTTCATGGCAAGGATGGCTTCCTCAAGTCCGCGGTCAACATTTACTGCTCCCTGGTACAGGATAATTTTCTGATCCTGTGAAATTTGCATGGAAGATTTGTCCCTGCGGCCACTGAGAGGTTTTCTGAAGGGTACATTTCGGATAACTTCAATGTGGTTGCCGTATTCCTGTGAATACAGATCAGCAACAGATTGATTCACGGCAATTACATTCCTTAACTTCGGAAAGATATGGTCTTCGATCCATTTCCAGATCCGGGTCACCGCTTTTCTGCCATTCAACTCGGGAACACCCCGGAAATACTCGTGACAGTCGTGCAAATGTTGAATCTTTACATTTTGCTTTCTGCCAAATATATGTTTAATCCTATCTGCGAAATAATTTGCCGGAAGTGTGTCGAGATCATTTGAAACAAGGATTTCACGCGGGTTCCTGAGCAGGAAAAAGAACAAGGTGATATTGTATTCTGCATAAAACAACGGTCCTTTATCAAACAATAGCCGCATCCTGTGCATATTATAGGAGCGTGGAGCAAGTGTCTTACTGTCCCTGCGCCGTCGTCCGACCAGCATCACTTCGTATCCTGATTTTACCAATGCCCGGCAGGTTCGGTCAACCCGCTGATCGGTGGTAAGGTCGTTGGTAACGGAAACAATTGCTGCAGGCATTATTCTTCTGATGTTTACTTTTACGTTCAATTAACAAAATTAGTTTTTTCCTTCGAACCTTCAGGGAATTCCTTTAATTTTGGAGTTTCGCAAAACCATGCATTTAGACCAGAAAGTATCCCTCAAAGCCCTGAATACCTTCGGAATGGAGGTAGAGGCACGCTATTTTGTTGAAGCAAAAACACATTCAGAAGTGTTAACGCTGCTCAACTATCGTCACATGATCCATATGCCGATCCTTTTTCTGGGCGGTGGCAGCAATGTGCTGTTAACCCGCGATTTTTCGGGTATCGTTATCAGGATCAATTCAAAAGGAATTGCCATAAAATCGCAGGATGAACACCATGTGTATGTTACAGCGGAGGCCGGTGAAAACTGGGATGAGTTTGTCCGGTACTGTGTGAATAACCGTTGGGGCGGTTTAGAAAACCTGTCCCTGATTCCGGGCACCGTTGGAGCAGCGCCAATTCAGAATATCGGGGCCTACGGTGTGGAGGTAAAAGATACTATTGATTCCGTTCAGATTATTGAGATCGATTCGGGGAAGCAAAAGCGGCTCACCAACACCGATTGTATGTTCGGTTACCGTGACAGTATATTCAAACGGGCGCTCAGGGGGAAGGTGATCATTTTAAATGTGACTTTCAGGTTACACAAAGTGACAGGGTTACAAAGTGACAGGGTAACCGTACTGCCGGGCCATGGCAAAGGGGGGTACAAATTAATGCTGGATTATGGAAATATCCGGGAGGAACTCATGGAAATGCAGGTAACTGCCCCGACCATCACGGATGTCAGGGATGCAGTTTGCAATATACGGCGCCGGAAATTGCCTGATCCCGCTGAGATTGGGAATGCCGGGAGTTTTTTTAAGAATCCTGTCGTTTCGGAAGAAATCCTGGTTTCATTGCAAAAGGACTTTCCCGGAATCCCGTTTTATCCGGTGTTGGTTGACTATTACCAGAAACAGGCTGCCCATGATATCTCCGGTGATTCAATAATCACGAATCAGGTGAAAATACCTGCAGCATGGCTGATCGAACAATGCGGATGGAAAGGCTTTCGCAGCGGAGATGCCGGGGTTCATCCCAATCAGCCGCTGGTACTGGTTAATTACGGTACTGCAACAGGAACTCAGATACTCGGATTAGCCCACCAGATTCTTGATTCTGTGGAAAAGAAATTCGGGATACGGCTCGAAATGGAGGTGAACGTTATTGGCTGATCAGTGTTGCTTAATTCACTCGAAATTAGATGCAAAATATGCACATGAATAGATTATTTCTTGCAGTTTGCCTTTGTTTTACTTCGGTTCTCTGTGTGTCTCAAACAGAGTCGGCAGCAGATGCCGGCAAGGAACCTGTTGTCGGATTAAAAAATACATCAATCGCTTTTTCAGACTCAAAAACAGAAGACCTGGCGATTCTGGGAAAGGTGTGGGGCTTCCTCAAATACTATCATCCTGCAGTTGCTAAAGGCGACTTTGACTGGGATGAGGAATTAATCAAGGTTTTACCTGAGATATTGGGTACTGAAAATCCATCTGACCGAAATAGTGCCCTGTCGAAATGGGTCGTGAGCACAGGTCCAGTAATCGTAGATAAAAAGAACAAGTTTGACAATAAGGAGGTTAAAATATATCCCGATCTGGCCTGGATTGACAGTACCATCCTTGGAAGTAAGCTGACATTACAACTCACCGAAATTAAAAATGCCAGAAGGACAGGTTCTAATTATTATGTGAGTTTGGCGCCAGGAGTCGGAAATCCTGATTTTACAAATGAAAAGCCTTACGACACGATGAAATATCCTGATGCAGGGTTTCGCCTACTGAGTTTATACCGCTACTGGAACATCATTCAGTACTATTTTCCATATAAGAACCTGATTGAAGAAAACTGGAATGAGGTTTTGCCTGAATTTATTCCGAAATTTCTGGATGCATCGAATGAACTGGAATATAAACTGGCGGTGCTTTCGTTAATTGCAAGAGTTCACGATACCCATGCCAATATCTGGGGTAAAGACAGTACCCTGCGACAATACAGGGGCATGAAGTATGCTCCGGTGGAAATTACCTTTGTTGAAAACAAGGCCGTGGTAACGGGATATACTGACCAGATTCTGGGGGTGCAATCGGGGCTGATGACCGGAGATGTAATTACATCCATAAACTACAAGCCAACTGAGTCCATTGTGGAAGAAGCATTGCCTTTCACTCCGGCATCCAATTATCCGACACAATTAAGGGATATAGCCAGGAACCTGTTAAGGACAAATGACTCATTGCTAACCATCGTGTTCGATCAGGGTGACTCAAAACTGGTGCGGCAGATACGATGCTATGGCAGCGACCAGTTGAATTTTTATAAGAAATATGATAAAAATGACACCTGTTTCAAGATGATAAATCCGGATATAGCGTATATCTATCCCGGCTCGATTAAAAGTGAATATTTGCCAAAAATAATGGAGGAAACTTTCAAAGGAAAAGGACTGATCATTGATTTAAGGTGCTATCCGTCCGATTTTATTGTTTTTAGTCTGAGCGATTATTTGCTTCCAGAAAGCACTCCTTTTGTCAAATTCTCAGAAGGCAGCATCACCTCGCCAGGGCTGTTCACTATGACAAATAATTTAGAAGTTGGCTGGAAAAATAAGAACCATTTTAAGGGAAAAGTTGTCGTCATCGTCAATGAAATAACGCAGAGCCAGGCGGAATACACCACCATGGCTTTCAGAGTTGCTCCCGGTGCAACTGTGATAGGCAGTACCACTGCCGGAGCTGATGGCAATGTATCGCAATTCAGTTTGCCCGGAGGAATAAGTACCATGATCAGCGGCATAGGGGTGTATTATCCCGACGGAAGGGAAACCCAGCGGGTGGGGATCATTCCCGATGTTGAAGTAAAACCAACGATCAAAGGAATTACGGAAGGAAAAGATGAATTGCTCGAAAAGGCAATAGATATTATTAACGGGAAATAAAAATCAATACCTGACAACCTTTGTTACCGCTGAAAAGCGACGGCCTTCTGCTTTAACCAGGTAAACCCCTGTCGGAATTTCGCCTTGGTTTTTTCCCGGACTCCACGTAATTTCCTGTTTCCCGGCACTGAGTGTGCCTGAAAAAATTACTACTTGAGAAGTCCCGTTTATCGGATAGGCCCTGATTAAGATTTTATCCTGTTCGGGCAGGTAAAATGTAAATTTTGTGCTTGTTTCAAAAGGGTTCGGGTTTGCAGTAAGGTTAAGTGCGGTGCGTGCAGATTGTGCTGAAATGCCGGTCATCAGATCATTCAAAGAGGCGGTATAGGAAGACAATCCGTAGGTTCCCGCCACAATGGTACGGGAGGGAGCATGGATTTTCAGAGCGTAAACCGGCACGGCAGGAAGGCCATCCCAAATCCAGTACCAGTAAAGGCCTCCGTTGGTTGTGCCATATACACCCGCATCGGTTGCCACGATGATTCGCCCGGGGAGATCGGGATCCAGGGCGATGTCGTTTACAGGGAATTCAGGCAGATTGCCCGAGATATCTGTCCAGGTCGATCCGAGGTCAGTTGATTTAAACACATGCGGAAGTGCCTCATCCCAGCGGAAACCCGAGAGGGTGGCATAAAGTGTTTGTGCGTTGAAAGGGTCGGTCGCCACTTTCGTCACCCATCTGTTGGGCAGTCCCGACGAAATATCCTGCCAGGTTTGGCCATCATTCACCGAAACATGCACTTTGCCATCGCCCGAACCTGCAACCACAATTGATGGATTAACGGCAGAGATGGCCAGGGTGGTAATGGTATAAAAGTACTGGTTGATGCCGGCAGTAAGGTCATTGCTGATGGATTGCCAGTTGTTCCCTTTATCAGTTGATTTCCACACACGATAGGTGCCGAAATAAAGCACCGACGGATCGATCGGATGCATCACCAGGGGTGCGGACCAATTGACACGGTCGCCCGACATCGGCCCGGCAAGGTAGTTCATGGAAAAACCACCGTCATCCGAACGGTAAAGGTTTCCCCATTGATACTCGGCATAAATGGTGTTTGGATCGGAATAGTCGACCAGGGTGTACATTCCGTCACCACCCAGAATGGGGTCCCAGTCGCTGATACCTCCGGTGAGGGTGCGGATGGTGTTGTTGTCCTGCGTGCCGCCATATATGCGTTCCGGGTTTTGATAATCAATGTCGATGGCGTAAAACTGGGTCAATGGCAGGTTGTTGATCTTGTTCCAGCTGGTTCCCTGGTAGTCGCTTATGTAAAGGCCGCCGTCATTGCCTTCCAGGATGCGGTTGTTCGTTTCATCAAACAGCATGGCATGATGATCTACATGAATGTCCCACGAAAAAAGGTCCGTCCAGGTATTGCCGCCGTCATCCGTGCGGAAAAGGGAAACTCCCATTACGAAGACCCTGTTGGCATCGGCCGGGTCAACTCTGATCTGCCCGAAGTACCAGCCGAAGTTGCTGTTCATGCTGTACAGGTCGCCGTCATTGGTACGGATCCATGACAAACCAGCATTGTTTGTTTTGTAAACAGCCACTTCATTGTCGGGAAGATCATAAAAAGCATACAGTATGTCGGGATTTGATTTGGCAAGGGCAATCCCTATCCGGCCAACATTACTTCCTGTCGGGAGTCCGTTTGTCAGCTCATTCCATGTAGTACCGCCGTCGGTGCTTTTCCAGATACCCGACCCGTCTCCGAATGACTGACGATAGGTCAATCCGCGGATCCGCTCCCACATGGAGGCATACAGGATCTGGGGGTTGACGGGATGCTGCACCAGGTCGATGGCAGAAGTTGAATCGTTGATATACAGTACCCTCTGCCAGGATTGCCCGCCATCGCCTGTACGATAAACGCCACGCTCGTCATTGGAAGTAAAGAGGTTGCCGCATGCCGCCACGAAAACCCGCTGAGAATTGGAATAATCGACAATAACACGGCCAATATAAGCCGAATTAGCAAGCCCTGTGTGCTGCCACGATGCACCGGCATCTGTCGATTTATACATCCCGTTTCCGAGGAAGCTGAAGCTGGAGGAATTGGCTTCTCCGGTGCCACAGTATAAAACCTGGCTATTGTTCGGGTCGATGGCGATATCGCCTACAGAAACAACCGGAACACCTGTGAAAAGGTTGGTCCAGGTGGCCCCGAGGTTGGTGGTTTTCAGAATTCCACCGGTAGCGGCACCTATATAAATCGTGGATGGATCGCCGGCAGGCGATTCAATATCTGTAATTCTCCCGCCAATATTGTCGGGCCCGGTGAAAATCCAGGGGTTATTGCCCACCGGAGGCTGATCCATCAGGAATTTAGCCTGCCGGGTTGCCGAGCTAAACGCTTCTGTCCGGATACGGTCATACGGGTAAAGGCGCTGCATGGCCATCCAGTCGTTGGGTTCCATATTTGGATGGTTCCATTTGACTGCGGTCGGTTCGCTTTTTAATTGAAGCCGGGTTTCGTACCTGCTCAATGCTAACAATGCAGACAATGCAGACAATGCAAACAATGCAAGCAATGCAGACAATGCAGTAATTGAAAGGGCTTTTTGAAGTAAGGTTTTCATTACCAAATGGATTAATTGTATATAGAATGATCAGTTGAAACAGAATTCGTAATTCGTCATTCAGAATTCGTCATTCTCTCCCTATTCTGTCCGGAGTGCGCCTACCAGGTCGGTAACGGATGTGACCTTGTGCCGTTCCATATACGCTTCTATACCTTCTGCGATTTTTACGGAAACGGTCGGGTCGATGAAATTGGCCGTGCCAACCTGTACGGCGGAGGCGCCAGCAAGCAGGAATTCAATGGCATCGGTGGCATTCATGATACCGCCGAGCCCGATGATGGGAACCTGAACTGCTTTATGAACCTGCCATACCATGCGCAGGGCAACGGGTTTGATGGCAGGACCTGACAAGCCGCCTGTGATGGTGGAAAGTACAGGGCGGCGGCGTTCAACATCGATGGCCATTCCCAGCAGGGTGTTGATGAGAGTGACCGCATCGGCACCGCCATCCACAACGGCTTTGGCCAATTCGGTGATACTGGTAACATTCGGGGACAATTTTACCATCAGCACCTTCTTGTAAACCTTGCGAACCTCTGCGGTAACTTCAGTGGCCATGGCCGGAACAGTGCCAAAAGCCATTCCTCCCAATTTAACATTCGGGCAGGAGATGTTCAGCTCAATGGCGGGGATCTTTTCAAGTTCGTTTATCCGTTCTGCAACTTCCACATATTCTTCCACCGTCGACCCGGAAACATTCACAATGATATGGGTGTTGAAATCCTTGATCCTTGGATAGATCTCGTGGCAGAAATGATCAACTCCCTTGTTTTGCAACCCAACAGAATTCAGCATTCCAGATGGTGTTTCCGCCATGCGCGGATAGGCATTTCCATCGCGGTTTTTCCCGGTAACCGCTTTGACAAAAATGCCGCCCAGTCTCCCAAGATCGATAAAGTCAAGAAACTCATCCCCATAACCAAATGTGCCCGATGCGGTGGTAACGGGGTTTTTGAAATGCATGCCGGCGATATTGATGGAGAGGTCTCTCATGGTGAAATGGCGAAATGGCGAAATGGCGAAATAGCGAAATAGCGAGATAGCGAAATAGCGAAATTGGGAATCGTAAACCGTAAACTGTGTATATTGCTGACGATCATTACCATTTCAAGCGGTTGATATTAAATACAGGTCCTTCTACACACACACGTTCATTTCCCTTGTCGGTTGGGGTAATGCAGCACAGGCAAACGCCAAACCCGCAGGCCATGGTGTTTTCGAGAGATACCTCACAGTCAATACGGTGCATCCGGGAAATTTTTGCCACCGCCTTCATCATGGCATCGGGGCCGCAGCAGTAGATTTTTTTAAAGTCAAGACGTTCACGCTGAAAAATGGAGTGGTCAACTACAAGTCCTTTCTCCCCTTCCGTTCCGTCGTCGGTGATTACCAGCACTTTTCCATGCCGGGAGTAGATCTCAATTTCCGAAACCTCTTCTTTGGTCCTGAATCCCAGCAGGATGGTGGGATGAATGTTGTTCTGGTTTAAAAACTGCGCCAGGAATAGCAGAGGCGCAACTCCACATCCTCCGCCAACAAGCAATACATCTTTGGTAAAAGGCAAAGAAAACGCATTTCCGAGGGGATAGATGAGGTTGAGATGGTCGCCGGCCTGAAGTTTTGAGAGGTGCAGGGTGCCAGGCCCTTTGATCTGGATCAGCAGGCAGAGCGTGTTTTTTTTGTAATCGACGGAATGAATTGAAAACGGACGGCGAAGAAAGGTAGATGGTGAATCTTCGACAAGTACCTGGGCGAACTGCCCGGGAAGTATGAGTGGAAACTTTTCGGGGGCCAGCAGTTCCAGAATAAAATGACGCTTATTTAACCGGGTGACGTCAACTACCCGAAGATCCTGTACCAGTTTTTTCAGCTCCATTTATTTCCGGAATAATCCGGTTTTTTTCCTTGGTTTGCAGGGAATTCCTTTATTATTCTTTTTCGCCGGATTCAGTGCCGGTAGCCGGCTCTATTACCGGTTCTACTGCCGGGGTTTCATCTGTTTCAGGTTCCTTCACCTCTTCAGTGAAATCAAGAAGTTCCTTCTCCAGCAAAGTATTGTACCAGCTCACCATTTTTTTAATGTCGGAAACATATACACGTTCCTGGTCAAAATCAGGAACCATCTCCAGAAAAAATTTCTTTAATATCTTATTGTCCGATTTGGGATCAATAGCAGGTTTGTCATCGAGTTTTTCATGAAATGCTTTGAACACATCTTTCAGTGAACGGTCATCCCCGGTGGTAAATACGCTGATCTCTTCCAGTGAACTCATCTTTTCATGCGCAAAGGCCGGAAACCGCTTGCTGTCATTGAGAGATTCAACGATGACTGCATTTTTGGCCTGTGATACAACCTTAAATAATCCGTTTTTACCCGCAATAGATAATATCTTACTTAAATCCATGGTTTGATTTTTTTACAAAGATAAAAAACAATTGGCTATTATCCGCACCCTGTTACTGTGTTACTTTGTCACCCTGTTACTTTGTCACTCTGTCACCCTGTTACTTTGTCACTCTGTTACTTTGTCCCCCTGTTACTTTGTCCCCCTGTCACTTTGTCCCCCTGCTACCTTACAATTTGAAAATTCCTGTACTCCCCAACCCTCCACCCGGTTTTTTTTTCAATAAAATGCAGAATGGCGGATTTTACCGAATGTTTTGTTTTTGTCCTGTCGGGAGTGAAATTCCAGTTCTGACGCTCAATACGATCGTGCATGGTATGTGGGTGAGTACCTTGAAAAGGGGAAAGATAGTCCATTCCGGTATAATCATATTTATCGGATTTTGATATGGTTTTTTCAATCCACCGGTCGGAATGCCAATACCTGTGAAATGTTTGCTGTTTGGCCTGCTGTGCCTCGGGAGGTTTAACCCAGCCGTAGTGATATATACACGCTGCAACAGGTGCCACAAGCAGTTTTTTCCCGTCCTTCCTGAATCCCTGTGCATCCAGGTACGAACGGATCTGCTGGTCGTTGCGGATCACCCTCACTTCACTGCGGTACCATCTGCGGGAGTCGCCCATATAGTGATAAGACCCGTAAAAATGTATGTACTTGAATACCAGCCCTTCGACTTCAGGGTCTTTTCCCCATTTTTCCATGGTGGCCCTGATTTCAGGAAGATATTTCTCATGAACCACTTCATCGGCCTGGATGTAGAAAGCCCAGGTGCTGTCGGGGGAAATGGCATCAAACGCTTTATTGGTCTCTAAAGCCAGTACTTTTCCTCCTTCCCGCAGGGAGTCGTCCCAGATAGTATCGATAATTTTTATCTTCGGATCGCCGATGGAAAGCACCAGGTTCCGGGTGTCATCCTCCGAATTGCCGACAGCTACAATAAACTCATCGCACACCGGTAATATTGATCTGATCGACTCTACCACGGGGTAATCGTATTTAATGGCATTGCGCACAAATGTAAAACCGGAGACCTTCATCAGATGACAGAATCAGGATGCAATATTAAGAAA
>CAZVNF010000103.1:0-14046 GCA_964628215.1 uncultured Draconibacterium sp. | reverse complement strand
ATCTCTTTTCTCCTTCAACAGATAATTGCGAACCAAGCGACCCTAAATCAGCTTTGTTGTGAACGATCGGGATATAAATCAGTTTTTTCATATGTGTTTCCTGTTACAATATTAACAATTATATGAATAGAATATCGTAAGGATACCTGCAAAGTTGATAATACTTCGGTTTTCACGATACGCGATTTCACGTAAATACGTGATTATATTCGGGAATATGCTTTAACCTTACCCTTGCATTACGGTAAAAATTGTTTTCAGGAAAAATAAAGTTTTTTTTTACCTTTCATTTTCAGACCTATAGCCATTCAACCAGTACAATTGCAGATTTAACTGGTTTTCCGGCCCGTCCTTTGTAAAAGCTTATTCCGTCACAAAAGAGGTAAACCGTCCCTCATGTAAAGCACGGTTTTTTTTCATTCAATATAGGAGATTAAAAAAATGGTAGAAAAGACAATCGGATCATCCAGCCTCGTAGAAGTTATCGACCGTATCCTTGACAAAGGTGTTGTAGTTGATGCATGGGTAAGAGTTTCATTGGTTGGTATCGAACTGCTTGCTATCGAAGCAAGAATCGTTGTTGCCTCTGTTGAAACATACCTGAAGTATGCTGAAGCAATCGGATTAACTGCAAAAGCCGCATAAGGCAAATTGCAGTAAAGCAGTTATTCTTGCTAAATGTCCTTCTCTGTAAAATACCGGGAAGCATGATTTACCAGGAATTTCTCTTTTTTACCATACAGGTACAGGGACTATTGCATTTACACAAGGAAATCAACAAAATAAAAACATAATATGAACGCACGGTCCGCATTAAACATAGATGGCTTTTTTGGTAATATTTTAACCTCTTACGAATCCCGGATCCAAAAAATTCAAACGGCCTTCCAGTCGTCAGAAAATATTACGGAATCCTCACATTTTCTCTTCGATAATGTTCACCATTCCTTACATGAACTTAAACAGGAAAGAGACGTCCTGAATTCCAGGCTCTGTGAGAACCTCGCTAAAAACGGATCCCTGCGTAAAAAAGATTACAACATGATGATGTCGGGAATTCTGGGTATGCTCGATGAAAAAGAAAAAGAAGCTGAAGCGCAGTTTTTGAGCTTTATTGAAGCTCAGAGAGCAACTGCACAGTTGCTTAAAAACAGCCTCCTCGACATCAGGGATATTACTTCCCAGGACAACTGTGAAAAGATATCGGTCATCAAGGAACAACTTTCACAGATTTCCAAACTGCAGGAAATGAGAAAGGAATCAGTTTTAAAAACATTTTTGGATTTTCAGCATATGCATAACAGAATGATGGCCTGCCTTGAAAATCTGCTTGAGAAGGGAGAGCACATTCTGATAAAGGATATAAAAAAAGTTAAGGATCAGTTAATCAACGATATTAATTAACCCAAACACGAATTATTTACATAATAATAGGAGATAAAAACATGGGACTAGCTTCAGATATGAAAAATTTGACCGAAGATTTACTTGCTTCATTCAAACAACGTATTAAGGATAATGAAGAACTTGTAAATGACGTACAACGCACACTCGATGGATTCCGCAAGGACCAGATGGATATGGCGGCATCCCTTAGAAAAGGACTTGCACGCGGAGAAAAGGAACGGCTGACGGCCTTCAACGGGTTGATGTCAGGTATACATGGTTCGATCTCTTCTATCCAGAAGGAGGTTGCCGGAATTCAAACCTCCACCTTCGACATGATTAAAGAATTTGCAGCCGACCGGGAACAAATGTCAGCGGATTTGACCAAGTCTTTTACCCAGGAGCGCGCTGAAAGGATGAAAAACGAACACACCCGGATGAAGGAATTTGACACGCTCATGAAAAACATCAGCGATGATATCCGAAACATCAATGATGACGTTGCAGCCGTATTCAAAGAAACAAACGATATGCTCGACCGGTTTGAACTGGAGCACCAGGATATGTCAGCTGAACTCAGGGCGGAATTGGGCAAAAACCTGTCAGAAAGAGTAGAATATACCCGGACAATGCTGAAAGGTTTTCAGAAAAGATTATCGGACATTGGCAAGGAAAATCAAAAAATGGCCCAGAAACTGCGGAAAGACCTGGCCAGTGGTGAAACAGAAAGGCTCAGCGATTACAATGGCATTATGAAAGGTATTCATGCCGCAATCAAAGGAATCCGCAAGGAAGTAAAGGACATCGAAAAATCAACTGCCGGAATGGTGGCTGATCTGCTTCAAAACAGGGTTGAGGCCTCGGCAGAGTGGATCAAAATGCAGAATGCCATGGCTCAGATCCGGAAAACAGGTGTTGCAAAACCACCTAAGAATACGGTCAGTAAGATTGAGAAAAAGGAAGAAAAAAAGTCCATCCCGGTTGAGGCGGTTAAACAAGTTCAAGCTATTGAAGAACAGACTTTCACCGCATTAGAGGATGAGCCGAAAACACTGGAAGAAAAAGTATTGGCATATATTAAAAAACATCCAAACGGAGTGAAAGTTTCCGAAATGGAAGGACCTCTGAAAGAAACCAGGATGAAAATTGGATTTACTGCAAAAGGTTTGCTGGACGAGGGTAAGGTGCAGAAGATTGAAAATATCTATTACCCGGTAAAATAGCTGAGGACCACCGGGGAGTCGAAGTATCATGTTACTTCGACTCCCTTATTTTTGATTTATAATTTGTAATCGTTTCAGGGCCATGGATAATACAATCAAATGTGCATTTTGCAAAGGAACTGGCAAGGATCCATTTGATTTACTTTCAAAGCTGGCGAACTGTCTTGTTTGCAACTGTACCGGAAGGATCATAATTGAGGAACCCCACAGGAAATGTGTTTTCTGCCGGGGTATGGGAATAAACCCGCTTGGTGCCAGGGTTACCTGCATTGTATGTGGTGGTAAGGGGTCTAATCACCTGGTAAGCAATGTGATTTGCAAAAAATGCAGGGGAAATGGAAAATCAAATGATGGCCTGCCATGTACAAATTGTGGCGGGATAGGATTTAACTGAAAATCGGGAATGAAAAACGCCGCTGACAGCATCCGGAGAAGCATTATCAAGAGACAGGAAGCAATGGAAAAATTCCAGGAAAGAAAGAGGGAGTTTTTAGAAGCGAAGGAACGGATAATCAGGGATATAGAGGAAGCCAGAACCATACTTTTCAAATTTGTACATAAAACAGAATAACCATGAGTGATAAGAATGAAATGAACACGGTACTTGAATTAAAGCCGATGTCGAATTTTGTAGAAACCGACTACATAAAAGACATCACCAGTCGTGGCCTTACGTACGTAAAAGCTGGATTTCCTGTACATTTCAGGGGGCCGTCGGGAACGGGAAAAACAACTGTTGCCATGCATCTGGCAAGTAAAATAGGAAGGCCTGTGGTCATCATTCATGGTGATGCTGAATATAAAACATCCGACCTGATCGGGAGTGAACAGGGGTATAAATATAAAAAGCTGGACGACAAGTTTATTCATTCTGTCCACAAGTATGAAGAGGACATGAGCAAACAGTGGGTGAATAACCGGTTGACCATTGCGGTAAAAAACGGCTTCACCCTGATATATGATGAATTTACCCGTTCACGTCCGGAAGCAAATAACATCCTGTTACCCATTCTCCAGGAGCGGATGCTGAGTACATCGGCAGCGAAAGAGGAGGATTACTACATGAAGGTCCATCCTGAATTCCGTGCCATATTTACCTCAAATCCGGAAGAGTATGCCGGTGTTAACAGAACCCAGGATGCTCTCCGCGACCGCATGGTTACCATGGACCTCGATCATTTTGATTTCGAAACAGAGCTGAAGATTACCAGGGCAAAGTCAGAATTATCACTGAAAGACACGGAAATTATCGTAAAAATCGTCAGAGGCTTACGGGAATCTGGTAAAACCGAATTTGATCCGACCATCCGTGGCTCCATTATGATTGCGAAAACACTGGCAACCTTAAAAACAACACCGTTGAAATCAAAAGAGGTTTTCAGGAAAATATGCCAGGATATCCTAACTTCCGAAACCAGCAGGATTGGCTCTAAAACCAACCAGGAAAAGGTAAAGATCATCGTGGATGAATTAATTGAACAGTTTACAAAATAGTAAGCAGACATCAGGATAAGTTCACATCAACCCATTTTCCGGATTATTAATACTTAAAACAATTTACTATGCCAATTTCCAGCGGATTAAAGGGGCTTCAGAGCATAAAGAGCATGCAGAGCGTCGTTAAATCAGGGATTCCCAACAAGGAGGATTCATATTTCATCAAATTGTATATGCTTGAAAAGGAAAGAACGAGGTTGAAAGGCGAGGAGATTAAAATGCTGCAACGACTGGAAATCATTCAGAACCGGTTGAAGGAGATTCAGATTTACTATGATGAAAAAGCCGGGGAAATGCATACTCCGCTGACTTCAGGAAAAGTCATAAAATCAAAGAAAGAGGATAAGAAAGAGTGGAAAACCATGTCAATAGATTATTAAAAAACAACTAGTTATGGCTGTACCTACCCATTCAATTCAAGCGACCGGACTGGCGGATATTCTCGAAAGAGTTCTCGACAAAGGGATTGTTATTGCGGGCGATATCAAGATTCAAATTGCAGATATTGATTTGCTGACCATTAAAATCAGGTTGTTGGTGGCTTCGGTCGACAAAGCCATGGAGATGGGCATCAACTGGTGGCAGGAAGATACCTATCTCTCGACAAAAGCCAGGGAAAAGGAACTTATGCTGCAGCAGGAAACACTTGTGGCCCGTTTGGAAAAACTGGAAGCTATGAACAAAACGTTATGACAAACACTAAAATAAAATGGAAAACGATAAGAATAAAGAAAAGAAGGACGAAGCCGATTTTGACATCTTTGGACTTGGTGGCTTGTTTAAAGGCATTGAAAAACTAGTGGACCTTGCCGGGAAGCTTGATGAAAAGGGAGGGATAAGTAAGGAAGGTGAGATTAATTTTGATCACATCAAAAAAGGCATGAAGGGGGTTTATGGATTCACCATTAACACGGCTGGTGGCGGGATTCCCAAAGTGGAGACATTCGGGAATATCAAAAAAACACCTGAAGGACCCAAAGTGGATGAAGAACGTGAACCCATAACCGACATTTTCAATGAACCCAAAGAAATTGTTGTTATTGCAGAAATGCCCGGGATAGAGGAAAATGACATTAAAATAGATGTGAAGGCAGACATTCTTGAGATTTCGGCTGCAAGCAAAAGCAGGACCTATCGAAAAGAAATGCTGCTGCCGGTTAAAGTTATTAAGGAAAATTTGCGTCATAAATTCACCAATGGAATCCTTGAAATTCGGATAAAAAAATAGAGCCATGGCACTTAACGGCTTAGAAAGCAACGACCTGGAACTTATTATTTTCGGCGGAAAAGGCGGTGTTGGAAAAACCAGTTGTGCCATTGCCACAGCCGTTGCATTGTCTGAGAATTTCAAAACGCTGCTCATCTCTACTGATCCGGCTCATTCGGTGTCGGATTGCCTTGAACAGCAGATTGGTTTTAATTTGGTGAAGATAGAAGGAACCACCAACCTTTCGGCCATAGAAGTGGTTGCAGATGAGGCGCTGTCTGGATTTATCACTGAGCACCAGGACGAACTGAAAAAGCTTCTTGAAACATCCACCTCTCTTGACAAAGACGACATAGAAGAGATGCTTTCTCTCTCAATTCCCGGCATTGATGAGGTAATGAGTTTCAAAACCATCATTGATTTTATCGAAGAAGGCAAATTTGACAAATATGTTGTGGATACAGCACCCACCGGTCATGCATTGCGACTGATTTCATCTCCGAAATTGCTTGATGAATGGATAAAAGTTGCCGCGAAAATGAGATGGAAATATCGCTATATGATCACCAGTTTTTCGGGTTCATACCAGCCGGATGCTGTGGATACGTTTTTACTTGGGTTAAAGAAAACCGTGAAAAGGATCGGGAATATCCTGGGGAATAACACAAAATGTGAATTTATTCCGGTTTGTATTCCCGAAGCAATGGCGATCATGGAAACAAGGAGATTGCTTTCGATTCTGGGTAAATCTGAAATAATCGCCCGCCAGATCATTGTCAATAATGTAATGTTTTCTGACGGCTGTGATTATTGCAAACGAAGAAAAGCTGGTCAGATGCCATATTTGAAGGAGATCGGCGAAACTTTCAGCAAATTAAACATGGTCGAGGTGCCTATGTTTGCCGAAGAGATAAAAGGAATGGAAGCCCTGAAAAAATTAAAGTCGGTTCTGTTTAATAGAGAAAACTAACCCATGAGCAAAATCAAAGACGAAATAGTCCTGCGTGTGAAGGAAGCCTTGCTGAAGGATGTTGGCCGGGCCATCGCCAGGATCGATCCCAAAGACATGAACTTACTCGGGATAGAGAGCGGAGACATAATCGTGATTGAAGGTAAAAGGGCTACTCCTGTCAAGATCATGCCTTGTTATCCTGACGACAGAGAAAAGAGCATCATCCAGATTGACGGCATTACCAGGGAAAATTCCCTGGCAGGGATCGATGAAAAGGTGAAGATTACTAAAATCAGCTGCAGAAAGGCTGTAAAGATAAAGCTCAAGCCGGAAACAAAATCCGGTACGCTAAAGGCCGACGATGCCAGGTACATTGGATCGCTTATCAACGGGTTGCCCGTAATAAAAGGAGATAAAGTAAGAGCCAACCTTTTCGGGTCGCGTTCAGTGGATTATACAGTTACAGGCACGAGTCCTGAGGGGGTTGTGCTGATTCATCCCGACACCACCTTTCAGCTTGAACTGGTAAAGCAGGAAGGAGAGCGGAAAAGGAAGATTTCTTATGAAGACATTGGCGGGTTGGGGAACCAGGTTCAGCGTATCCGTGAAATGATAGAACTTCCACTGAAATATCCTGAAATTTTCGAACGGCTGGGGGTGCAGGCACCCAAAGGTGTTTTTCTTTATGGCCCTCCGGGAACTGGAAAAACGCTCATTGTCAGGGCTGTGGCACATGAAACTGATGCCTATTTCATCAATATTTCCGGTCCTGAGATCATGGGGAAATTTTACGGTGAAAGTGAGGGACGCATCAGGAAGATTTTCGAAGAAGCCCAGCAGCATGCACCTGCCATTATATTTATAGATGAAATCGATGCAATTGCGCCCAAACGGGAAGACATGGGTGGCGAAAAACAGGTAGAGAAACGTGTTGTTGCCCAACTTTTATCGCTGATGGACGGCCTTGAATCGAGGGGCAAAGTTATTGTGATAGGAGCCACCAATATTCCCAATTCCATTGATCCGGCGCTGAGAAGGCCCGGACGGTTCGATCGGGAAATTTCCATCTCAATTCCGGATAAGAAAGGAAGACTTGAAATCCTGCACATCCATACAAGGGGCATTCCCTTGTCGCTGGATGTGGATATGGAGAAACTTGCGGAAATCACCCATGGATTTGTGGGTGCCGACCTGGAGGCGTTGGCCCGGGAAGCAGCCATGACTGCATTGCGGAAAATCCTTCCGCAAATCGATTTCGAAATGGCCGAAATTCCCTACGAACTGCTGATGTCGCTCGAAGTGACCATGGACAATTTCATGGATGCAATGAAAGAGGTTGAACCCTCGGCCATCAGGGAAGTTTTTGTAGAGGTGCCCGATGTGAAATGGGATGATGTTGGGGGACTTGATGAAATTAAAGAGGCTTTGATGGAAACCGTTGAATGGCCCCTGAAATATGCCGAACTGTTTAAAAAGGCCGATACTAAGCCCCCCAGGGGAATCATTCTGCACGGGAAACCCGGAACAGGAAAAACTTACCTGGCTAAGGCGCTGGCAAGCGAAAGCGGAGTTAATTTTATTTCTGTCAAAGGTCCGCAGATTTTGAGCCGGTATATAGGTGAATCGGAAAAAGGAGTGCGCGAACTTTTCAGAATGGCAAAGCAGGCGTCACCGTGTATTTTGTTTTTGGATGAAATTGACAGTTTAACCCCCAGGCGTAGCAGCGACAGTTCGGGTTCGGGGGTGATCGAACGTGTGATCGGACAGTTCCTGACCGAAATGGATGGTATTGAAGACCTGAAAGGGGTAATTGTGCTGGCTGCCACCAATCGCATCGATTTAATTGATCCCGCCCTGCTGAGAAGTGGCCGGTTCGACCTTATATTTGAATTACCACTGCCGGATTTAAAAACAAGGGAAATGATATTCGGCATCCATTCGCGGAATAAGCCACTGAGCAAGAAGGTAAACCTTGGCAAACTTGCTTTGAAAACCGATACCCTGACGGGATCAGATATTGAATTTATTTGCAGAAAAGCTGCCATGCTGGCTATCAGGGAATTGATTGAGAAAAATCGGGGAAAATCAAAAGAGGTAACCGGGGATATTGTTGTGTTGGAATCTCATTTCGAAGAAGCGATACAACTGGTTTTGAGCCAAAATGCGACGAAAAAATGAGCCGGGCCAACGGCAGGAGAAGGGGTTAAAAGGGGAACAGAAATCAGTGAAACAACAAGTATAAACGCAATGGAAGCACAAGGGATATACATTTACGGGATTGTTCCCAATTTTTACGGAACTACTCAATTTCAATTACTTGAAGATTCAGGAGTATATGCTATTACCTTTCAGAACATATCAGCCATTGTGTCTGACCGGGATAGTGCAACACTTGACTATGCCGACAGGGAATCACTGGGGTATTTGCTGGTTCATCACCAGGAAACGATAGAGAAACTCCAGGGAAAGGGATTCAATATGTTCATCCCCATGCGGTTGGGTACGATTGTCAGTTCCAAAGAAAGCGTCATTAAAATACTTTCAAACGGCTATGACCTGATGATTGACACCTTGACCAAAATCGAATACCTCACAGAAATTGACCTGGCTGTAACCTGGGCTGATTTTCCGGAGACCATTAAATATATCGCAAACCATCCTGATATTATTGAACTGAAAGAAGCCATACAGCAAGACATAAGTAAAATTTCACAAATCAATCAGGTGAAAATCGGCATGCTGATCCAGGAAAAACTGAATGAAAAAAACAAAGCCATCGAATTAAATATTCTGGATGCATTATCTCCATTTGGTATCGATATAAAAATGCATGAAGTGATGGATGACCAAATGATTACAAACTCAGCATTTCTGATTAACAGGAATAAATCAGGAAAGTTTGAAGAGGTAATTGACAGGCTTGATGAACAGTACAAAGGGACGTTGAATTTCAAACTGGTGGGGCCGCTGCCTTGTTACAGCTTTTGCACACTCGAAGTTAAAGCGCTGGATCCGGAACAGGTGATACGGGCAAAAAGAGAGCTTGGTGTTCGGGAGGAAACGACGGAATCAGAGATAAAAAAAGCATACCTGCAAAGAGCAAAATTATTTCATCCCGATAACATTGATCATCATGATGACACTGAAAGTTTCAATATAATCCATACAGCGTATCAAACCCTGCTGGATTATTCGGTGGCAGCGAAGCAATCATCCAAAGCAGATCATGTTTCCCTGGCTAAGGAACAAGTAATTAACAATTTGATTCTCGTAAAAATAAAGGAATAGTATGCAGCGCGACGGAAAATACATTTATTGCATCATTGCATCAGATTACGACATCAACCTGGGCCCCATTGGGGTTGGCGGACGGGGCGACCCTGTTTCGACCATCGGTTTCGATGGTTTGTGCATGGTTGTAAGTGATCATCCTCTGAGCAGGTTCGTGGTAAATCCCGAAAACATGCTTGCCCATCAAAAGGTGATTGAGGAGGTGATGAAGGAATTCAGGAGCATCCTTCCTATCAGATTTGGTACTATTGCAGCAACACCCGATGAAATACGCAACCTGCTCAACCGGAGGTACAGCGAATTCATGGAACTTCTCAGGCAGTTTGAAAATAAGGTTGAACTCAATGTACGGGGTACATGGAAAAATATGGGAATGATCTATAAGGAGATCGATAAGGAGCATGCAGAACTTCAGAAAATACGGTTGGAAATAGATAACCTGCAGGATCAGCAGGAGAAAAATCATAAAATTGCCGAAGCCGGGAAATTGGTCGAACTTGCTTTAGTTGAAAAGAAGGAGGAGGAAGCAGTTATGATTATCGATGCTTTCCGCAAATCGGTATTTGAGTATAAACATAATAAGCTGAATGGCGACGCCATGTTTATGAATACGGCATTTCTTGTAAACAGCGGCAGGGAGGTTGAATTTGATAATATCATGGTTGATCTTGGTGCCAGATTCGAGGATCGGAGCGACTTCGTATATACAGCCCCTTTGCCGATCTTTAATTTCATCGACCTTAAGATTTTTCCTGAAAAATGGGAATTGTAAACCAACTTATTGTAACACAATTATGAGCAACGAATTCGAAATTCTGAAAGAAGGAAAATACATTTACGGGATCATCAGGCATAGTGCTCCAATTGAATTTGGCCCGATAGGAATCGGGAAACGTACCGACCTGGTTTATGGAATAAGTTACAAGGACATAACTGCCATCGTGAGTAATTCCCCGGTAATAATTTATGAAGCCCGCAGGGTGAACATGATCGCTCATGAAAAAGTGCTGGAGGAGATGATGAAACAATTTACTGTACTTCCCGTGCGGTTTTCAACCATCTCTGAACATGACAACGACTCCGGGATTATGAGGATTCTTGAAAAGGACTACAAAAAATTCGACGACCTTCTTACGAAAATGGATGGCAAGAAGGAGCTGGGCCTTAAAATACTTGCCCACGAAACGGAAATCTATGCAAACATCGTTGAGAAATATGATGAAATCAGGACAATGCGTGGAAAGTTGATGAACCTCCCGGCAGATAAAACCCATTACCAGCGAATGAAAATAGGGGAAATGGTGGCAGAGGCGCTTAAAAAAGAGGTTGAAAACTATAAAAATCTGATCCTGGATGTGCTTACTCCACTAACCGAAGACGTGAAGATCAACGATAACTATGGAGAAATGATGATCATCAACGCCGCCTTTCTCATCAAAAACACCCTTGAACCCGAATTTGATAAAGCGGTAATCGACCTCGACGGGAAATATGGAAGTTTGATGACTTTTAAATATGTGGGAACACTGCCCCCCTATAATTTTGTTAATCTTGTAATTAACACCAAAGATATCTAGCATGTTTTTAATCGATGACATATTGATGGCGCCTTTAAAAGGGGTGATTTTTATTGCTGAGAAGATCAATGAGGTGATCGAACACGAGATGTCGGATGAAGGATCCATCAAAGAAAGGCTTATGGCACTGCAATTAAAATTTGAGATGGACGAAATCGACGAGGAGGAATACGACAGAAGGGAGGATGAATTGCTGAAAATACTGGGCAATATCAGGGAGGAAAAACAGAGCAGGTAACAAATTACGAAATAAGGAGGAAACAATGAGCACCATTATCGATGTAAAAAAAACAGTAGTTACGTTCCTGAAAGAGAACATTAACTGTTATGATGTAACAGTCATAAAAATTGAAAAAGTACTTGAAAGCTGGAACAGCATCGCAGAGGTATATGAAGACGATTCTTTTTTAAAAGCAATGAATCTGCCGCCAAAACAAATCAGGCTGTTCTACATGGTAAAACTGGATGATAAACTTGAAATTACGTCGTTCGAGCGGCTTAACTCGTTTGAAGGTATGGACAGTGTTTCTCAATAGATTGATTTATAATATGGATTTCATTCTTCCATCTTCGCATAGTCCCGGGAACCATTTTTATGGCCAATGAATTGATATATGCCTATTGTGTGTTACATTCTTCGCCGGAATTAGGGGAGAAAACGGAGTTTACGGGGTTGGAATCCATCGCCTCGGGTGGATTTTATGTTGTGGTAAAAATGGTTTCCGATGCAGAATACTCGGAAGAGAACCTGAAGAAAAATCTGTCCGATATCGCCTGGCTGGATATGAATGCGCGATCGCATGTGTCAATTATCAGCTTACTGATGGAAAACCATACGGTGATCCCGTTTAATTTCGGTACCATCTATCATTCTGTGGAAAACCTGAATAAATTTATTGAGGATTATTCAGATTTATTGATCCGGAACCTGCAATGTGTTGACCGGCAGGAGGAATGGGTCATAAAAGTATACAGCAATCAATTGATACTGAAGGAACATATCGACAGCCTGAGTCCTGAAGCTGCCGAACTTGAAAAGCAAATTATGGCAAGTTCTCCGGGAAAAGCATTCCTGCTGACCAGGAAAAAAGCTGATCTGATTGGGAATGAAATAGAAAAATTATGTAAAAATTACGGTCAGGAATACTTTAACGAATTCAAAACACTCAGTGGTTCGGACAAACTTAACAACCTGATCCCAAAAGAATTTACGTGCCGGAATGACAACATGATCCTTAATGCCAGCTTCCTTGTGGTAAAAGACCTTGCAATTGAATTCCTTTCTTTGGCCCGCCGGCTGAAAAATAAATATTCCGACCTTGGTTTCGATCTGGAGATAACTGGACCATGGCCGCCTTTCAGCTTTGTTGCCATTAAAGAAAAATAGTGATGTACGATAATGTAATTGACAAATCAAAGGATATTACCATATTGGAGCTCCTCGACCGGGTTCTGAACAAGGGGGTAATACTGACGGGAGACATCGTTATTTCGGTTGCAGATGTCGACCTGGTTTATCTGGGTTTGAAATTGATGCTGTGTTCGGTTGAGACAATGGAGCAACTGAAATCAGGAGCCTCTTGTGCACAGGTAAAGTATGAACAAGACAATTTAATGCCAGATACGCTCACAGGGGATAAGCAAATTTAATTGAGCCCGGAATGAAAACAATGATTTATGCACTATTGTCTGTAAATGAAAAACCGGAGAGGTTGAATACATTTCTGGATGGAATGAAGGGCATTGCCGGCACAAACCTGGTTCCGGTATCCTTTGATGGAATCACTGCAGTTGTGTGCGATATAAACAGCGGAAATGTGATTGCCGACAAATCAACCGCACTGGAATATGCCTCTGTGTTAGAAATCCTGTCGCAACAATATACCTTAATCCCCATGCGATTTGGTTCGTTACTGGAATCGACAGATGCGGTTAGTAAGATGCTTGAAAGAAATTGTTCCAATATTCACCATAACCTGGTGAAAGTTGAAAATAAACATGAATTCGGACTCAGGATATTTTGTGAACCGGAAAAATTAAGCGAAGTATTGCAGGCAAAATCAGAAGCAGGTATTAAAGTGAACGCAGATAGTGTGCCGGAAACCACAAATTCTGTATTTCTCAACTATGTGAATAAAAAGCTGAAAGAACACAGGCTCGAGGAATTGTTTATAAACTATGTTGATTTTGTCATTGCAGAGATTTCAGAATACCTTGTGCAGATGAACGCAACCAGCAAATTCAAAAAAATGGGATCGGCCACGAATATCATCGAGGCGGTTTTTTTACTTGAGAAGGACAGGAAAGGAGAATTAATACACGCCGTTCAAAACCTTCAAAAGAATAACAAAGAGTTGAATTTTGTACTGACCGGGCCATGGCCTCCATATAATTTTGCTGAAATCACCATTAAGTAACCATCACAATGAGTGAAAATAAAATACTTTTTAACACCGGATCGTTTGATGGACTTTCAGCAGAAATCGGCAAACTGGCATCCAATGCCGGAGATTCGAGATTGAAACTCACACCGGACAATGCAGATTCCGGACTGGCAAAGCTGGTGCTGACATTGGTTGAACTAATCAGGAAACTGGTTGAGAAGCAGGCTATGCGCAGAGTCGATGGCGGTACACTTACCGAAGCAGAAATCGAACGACTGGGTGAAACCCTGATGAAACTTGAGCTGAAAATGGAAGAGTTGAAAAAGCATTTTAACCTGACTGACAGGGATTTGAATATCAATCTTGGCCCTTTAGGGGATTTAATGTAAGCAACCTCCTTTATTCCGGGTACCGGTCTAAACCTGGTAATTGAAGGCTGTAATCAAACTACCTCAGGGGTGGTCAATATTGGCACCTCCACCGGAATAAAGGATATAACGGGTATTTACTATGCAGGTGCTGCGCTGGG
>CAZVNF010000102.1:7826-14126 GCA_964628215.1 uncultured Draconibacterium sp. | reverse complement strand
TTAGTTTAATACAATTTTAAAGATGCCGCTCCTCCGGAGCTTTTGTGAATGTTATAACCTTTTACCTGCTACAAAGATACCGCGCCTATGGCGCTGTAAAGTTGAATGTCAACGCAGCATAAATCAGGTTATAAATGGAATAGTACCATCATTAGATAATTTACTGGTATGATTGCGATCAATTGTATTTTATTTTATTGTGTTAGAAATCATTATTCTGCATTTTAAAATTTCTCAGGATAAATACCGCAATAATGGCCCCGATTAGATACCCATGGGCAAGTGCCACCCCGGAAGTTTTCGCTGTAACCGCTAATAAAATTGCATTCATAATACCTCGTTTTAAAGCGGTACAAAATTGCAACTGAATTTATAAGGGTTGTATAAGGATATGGCAGGAAGGATAAGCTGCGGATTGACTTTGGAGTTGCCCACACCCACAGATCACCAGCACAGCTGTCAGAAGCAGGTGGCCTGAAAATTTCATATTCAAAATTTAGGGATAACAAAAAAGGCTGTCTCAAAAGTCTGAAAATTGACTTGTGAGACAACCTCCTATATAAATATGATTAAAAATTAATCGTTTCCGTTGCCTTCCGACATCTTCCTCATTACATCATCCAGGTTAAATGCGGCAGGAGTTTGACTGGGCGGATAATCCTTAAAGGTCGCAATAAACTTACCTACATAAGGTTGTGCCGCCAATAATAAATAGGGCCGGTCAATAAGCCAGTCATAATACGTGTTGGAGGTAATATCAGCTCTTTCATACGGATCTGTACGAAGATTGAACAGCTTTGGCAAACGAAGTGAAACAAAAGGTTCAGCCCAAATAGCCATGGTGCCTTTCATTCTTTGTTCCATAAAAACTATCTTCCAATTATCGTAACGAAGCGCCGTCAGTTGCGCATCATCATTAAAGTAGAAGAATTCCTTCCTGGGATTCTCCGTTGTTTGCCCGGTAAGCAAAGGCAACATGTTGTAACCGTCTAAATGTACCTTGTAAGTTTTGCCGCCAACAGTGTAACCGGTAAGTAATTTTTCTTTGATATCCGGCACTCCTGCCGCTGCAAGCAATGTTGGCATCCAGTCGAGGTGTGAAATAATATCGTTCGAAACGGTTCCCGGTTTGATATGACCGGGCCAGCTAACCATAGCAGGTATGCGATAAGCGCCTTCCCAGTTGGTGTTTTTTTCGCTGCGGAAAGGAGTGGTTCCGGCATCGGGCCATGAGTTTTGGTGAGGGCCGTTATCGGTGGCATACATAATAATGGTATTGTCAGCAATACCTAATTTTTCGATCATATCCAATACGGTTGCAACATTCTTGTCATGGTCAATCATGGCATCAGTATATTCGCTCATCCAGCGG
The DNA here is from genome assembly GCA_964628215.1 of uncultured Draconibacterium sp. GTDB lineage: Bacteria > Bacteroidota > Bacteroidia > Bacteroidales > FEN-979 > CAIVAT01. The sequence goes on along the minus strand of CAZVNF010000102.1, from coordinate 12,754 downwards.
CCAGACTGACCAACACTTTCAGGCTTTACATGGGTGCGGAAGTGCATGTGGGTGAAGTTGACCCATAGAAATACCGGTTTGCCTGCTTTAACCTGTTGTTCCAGAAAAGCTGCGCCCCTTTGAGCAAATTCATCGTCAACAGTTTCCATACGTTTTGCGGTAAGCGGGCCAAGGTTTTCTATTTTCTGCGTGCCATCAGCATTTGCAAAGCAATGCAGCATCCCGCGGGGGCCGAATTTCGCCCTGAAACCGGGAATATCTTTTTCAGTGGGAAAATCCCTTTGTTCCGGCTCTTCTTCTGCATTCAGGTGATAGAGGCTGCCATAAAATTCATCAAATCCATGCATGGTTGGCAAAAATTCATCACGGTCGCCCAAATGGTTTTTCCCAAACTGACCGGTTGCATAACCCTGGGCTTTCAATAACCGGGCAATGGTAACATCCCTGTCCTGAAGTCCTGCACTTGCCCCGGGGGCGCCAACTTTGGTTAAGCCCGTGCGCAAACCGCACTGACCGGTAATAAATGCAGCACGGCCGGCAGTGCAGCTTTGTTCGGCATAATAATCGGTGAACAGCACCCCTGCTTTGGCCACCCTGTCAATATTGGGCGTTTTATAGCCCATCACACCCATGGAATAGGCGCTGATGTTTGTTTGCCCGATATCATCGCCCCAGATGATGACGATATTGGGCTTCTTTGTTTGTGCCTGTGCAAAATTACCAGGCGAAAAAATCGCAAGGATCAGAATGCAAGACAACACAATTATTGTTTTCATAGAAACGGATTTTAGTTAATAAAAAGTTTGTTTTTGAACACGCAAATTTAGACAATGTTTGATGATGTCAAACAGTGCATCCCCATCAACCGGTTTTCGAATTAAAAGTTTTTATCGTACCCGCTTATTCCGGGAAGGTTCAGATCAAGAACCAGGACGTCCTTAACACGCGTTGTTTGATAAAGACCTGGAAATTAATCCTTTTAAAATAGATTGGGCAGCTCCTTCCTTCGGGGAAAGATTGTATATTTGTTTCGTTGTTGGTTAATACTCCTTATCTTGAAAAGACCTTGCAAGACTGTTGCAACACTCCTGGCTGTTTTGCTGACCATTACGCTTTCGGGCCAGGAAAGGAGTTTTCAATCAAGGTTTGATTCTTTGTTTAACAAGGCCATGGGCAGCCTGGCAACCGATGTCGGAACTTCAGTCAGATGTCATGAAACGCTTTCTGCATACGGGGATGAGCTTTCATTAGTTCAGCAGGCCTGGCTCAGTTACCTGCAGATGAGAATTTATGAAGCCGGGCAGGCAGAGTTATCCATTCCCGGTAAAACTCAATTTGCTGTTCCTGATTCACTTAACCTTCCCGACTCTTTGCAATTCGCTGCCCGCAGATACCTTGAACGGTCATTACCCGACCAGGCCATCCCGCTCCTGATGCGGGCTATTGAGATCCTCCCCGGAAATACTGCTGCTGCTGACTATGTGAAGATTGAACTCTGTGAAGCCTATCGCCAGAAACAGGAATACAGCAAAGGTGTCAGCCTGATCTGCGGGCTACTGGAACGGCCCTCGTCCCTTTCCGACGAGAACCGGGCCTATGCCTGGAATCGCCTGGCCGCCATTTACAACGAATCCGGAAATCCGGCCGGGAGTTATCCCGACTCTGTTTTCAAGTATTCCCTGCTGTGCATGGAACTCTCAGGCAGGATCGGCAACAAACGTGATCTTGCCGCTTCCCAGAATGAATTGAGCTTCCAGTACCTCCGCCTGAAGAAATATGATAAAGCCCTGGAGCTGTCGCAACAGTCAGTATCCAATTTTTTGGCAGCAGGGATGCCATTCAGTGCGATGAATTCGCTGATTAATCTAAGCAAACTATATAAAGGCAAGAAGGATTACCAGGCAGCGCTCGGGTCTCTGAATGAGGCGACCCGACTTTCTCCCTTATGGAAGAACCGGAATCTCTATATGCGGCTCTATGGGCAATATGCCATAGTATATGCAGCTACCGGCAATTACAAGTATGCCTATGAGTTTCAGTACCTGTGTAATCTTTTGCTGAGTACCTTTTATAAAGACAGGATGAACAGTCAGATCATCGAGCAATCGGCCAGGTACGACCTGTTTGTCAAGGAACAAAAGATCATGGAGGAGCAGAAAAAGAATGAATTTAACCATCGCCAGATCATTTTTCTGATCATCATCTCCATCACACTCACCCTGGCCTTTGTTTTCAGCCTTTTCTATTTCAGGCTGAGACGACAGAAAGCCCTGAAGCAAAAGCTTATCGAGGCAGTTGTGGAAACGGAAAACAACGAGCGAAGGCGTATTGCCCGTGACCTTCACGATGGACTCGGTCCTGTTATTTCTGCCATAAATCATTATTTTCAGGCTTTTCTGGATGCGAAACCCGAAAACAGGGAGGCCATCCGGAACCGGCTGCAGATCGTGATTTCTGAAGCAATCGACGAAGTTTCCAGGATATCCCATAATATAAGTCCCCACGTGCTTGAAAAACACGGGCTGATGACCGCGCTGAACAATTTGCTGGCACCTTTGATGTCAGGTGAAAAATATGAGATTTCGTTTATTTCTGAATTTGACGAAAGACTGAATCCAAAAATCGAGCTGGCAGTTTACCGCTGCATCACCGAGCTGATCAATAACACCCTGAAACATGCGGAGGCAACAAAGATCAGCCTGAAGATCGCGTTCAGCGAGGGTAAACTGGCAATCAGGTATTCCGATAATGGCAAAGGATTCACCGATTCCCCCGGGAAACGGGTGGGGCAGGGGATACCCAACATTACTAACAGAGTAGAGTCGTTCGGAGGAACCCTGTTGTTCGTAAGTTCCCCGAATTCAGGAATTTCAGTCGACATTATAATGCCCCTGTGAAATGGAACAGATAAGATTGGCGATCATCGATGACCACAACCTTTTTCGTGAAGGCATCCTCCTCGTTTTAAACCAGATAGACGGTATCGAAGTGGTTTACGATACCTCCGACGGGAACCGTTTTGTGGAGGCGCTTCACGAAACGGAGGTGGATGTTGCGCTGATGGATATTGAAATGCCCGCCATCGGCGGCGCACTCACCACCGAGCGGGCGCTGAAAGTCAAGCCAGAGCTGAAAGTGATTGCTCTCACCATGTTCTGCGACACCGGTCATTACACACAGATGATCCAGGCGGGAGTAAAAGGGTTTATTCTCAAGAAGGCAAACAAATTTGAGCTGGAACAGGCCATCCGGGAGGTTCACAAGGGAGGCACTTATTTCAGCCAGGAGATCCTGCAGAAACTGGCTTTCAGGCACAATGGAAAAACAGCGGGGTCAGAGGACCTCACCACCCGCGAAATGGAGATCATGGTGTTGATCTGCCAGGGGTTTACTTCCCACGAAATATCAGAGCGCCTCTATATTTCCAGCAAGACAGTTGAAACCCATCGTACCAATCTGTTTCTCAAAGCCGATGTGAGGAACATTGCCGGCCTGATTGCCTGGGCCATCCGCAACCAGTTTTATTCTGTTGAATAATTTTCATTGGTTTTTATAAGGGTTTCCCCTTAGTGAAATTCAGGTTATTCCCTCCCTGTTTTCAGTGCTTCTCCTTAAAATTACCGCGTATCAGCGATGTAATTTTACATCTTGTATTGTTTCCCTATGATGATCACAATAGCGGTTGCCGACACGAATCAAACATACTGCCATGGGCTGAAAACCATGCTGGATCAGGTGGAGGGATTCGAGGTTGTTCTGCTTCCCGCTTCAACTTTCCTGCCTGAGGACTTAAACAAGTTACACATAGATATGTTGCTGGTGGATGAAGACTTGTATGAGGATTGTAATTCAATGCAGGAAAAAAGTAATATATTTTGGCCGGTGAAGAAAACAATCGTCCTGACCATGGATTGCAAAGAATTGGCAACGAGTCCCGGCATTGTGGAGGCCATCTGTAAAGGAGCGGGTAAGCGGGAGTTTACCGAAAGGATCCAGAAATTAATCCTGGATTTTCAACCTGAATTATTCATATAAACAATCATATAACGCATGAAAAAAATATTTTTACAGGTTCCGTTAATTGGCAACTCCCTGGCGGGAAAAAGCAAGATTTACATGCTCTTGACCCTGGTATTCATCACAGGAATTGCGCTGGCATTGATTTTTGTTTTAAAACCTGCTTCTTTGGCAACGCATAAATCCTCCCGGTCATCAGGAAACAGTCACCAGGAAACAGGTAGTGATGAACCCCTCTATTATCCTGCTCTCTATGAGTTCATGAGAACCCGCGATCCTAAAACAAACAGCATTCCGTCGTGCATTCGCGGAAAAGAGCTGGAATTTGCTTCCCTGTTGCCCGTGAAAAACGAATTGTTAAAATCTCAAAGCTGGGTTTCCATCGGACCAAATAATATAAGTGGGAGGATTCTGTCGCTTGCCATGGATATTGAAAATGAAAACGTTATGCTGGCGGCTGCCGCTTCCGGGGGTATCTGGCGTACTGAAGATGCCGGGGCCCATTGGGCAAAAACGACCGCTGCGTCTGATATCCCCGGTGCAACCTGCGTGGTGCAGGATCAACGCCCCGGAAAACGCCATATCTGGTATTATGGGACAGGGGAATTACTGAGCACGACCGACAGGAGATTGAGCATTATCGCCCGGACCGTTGGTTTGGGTGACGGTATTTTCAAATCCCTGGATGGCGGAAAGCACTGGAGCCAGATTCCGTCAACCAAAACAAATTCGGCGGGCAACCTGTCAGAGGTTTTCCAGGGAATCTGGTCACTGGTCATCGACACGTCAAATCATCTCGAAGATGAAATTTACGCTGCCTGTTATGGAGGGATTATGCGGTCGGCAGACGGTGGTGATCATTGGTCGCTTGTGCTGGGGGATCTGACTTACAAACCATTTTCTACCGACAT
>CAZVNF010000102.1:0-7726 GCA_964628215.1 uncultured Draconibacterium sp. | reverse complement strand
GATATTGTTTTTATCGGCGGAACAAATCTGTACAGAAATACAACTGGTTTTGCCGACTCAACTTTTACACATTGGATGGGAGGATATCCATATGACCAAACGGATACAAATCTCCATCCCGACCAGCACTGTATCTTATTCTCCAATTTGGGAGATAATGCCATGTATTCAGCTTGCGACGGGGGTATCTATAAAACCCCGAACTGTTTAAGCGGGCATGTGCAATGGAATTTTTTCTCCCGGGGAATAAACAACAGCCAGGTGTATTGGACCGGAATGGATCATGCGGCATCTCAAGATGAATTTGCCGTGGCCGGGATTCAGGATAACGCCATATATATCACCGATAAAAATATTTTTCCGCTTGCAGCCTGGAACTCTGTTTGCGGAGGGGATGGCCTCACCTCCATTGTTGCAGATCATAAAAACTATCTGATAGGGTCAGTTTACGACGGGAATATTTTCTCTTTCCAGGTCGACAGTTTGTACAATATAAACAACCTGTACTGGCAACGTCCAACATTTTTCTCTGACAGCAACTTCCTTTTTTACACCAATTATGCGCTGGATCCGAATGACAACACCACCTTTTACTTTCCACAGAAAAATCATTTGTGGCGGAAATCAAATATGGCTGCCGCAGCCTTCGACACGAACCAACTTAATACCGGTTGGACTGAACTGACCAATGTTGAACTGGGTTACCAGGATTTTATCCTCGCCATCACCGTATCAAAACTCCCTGCCAACAGGGTTTATTTTGGTACATATACCGGGAAGGTCTTTCGTATCGACCAGGCCAATACCGGAAATCCTGTGGCGGTAAATATCACCGGGGCCGGTTTCCCTGCCAATGGCTTTGTTGCCTGTATTGAGACAGATCCTGCCAATGCAGATAACTGCTTTGTGGTATTTTCAAATTACAATGTTCAAAGTATTTTTCAATCCACAGATGGGGGGATGAATTGGGAACCTGTAGGTGGAAACCTTGAAGAAAACAAGGATGGAAGCGGGAATGGCCCTTCCATTAGGTGGCTGAAGATGCTTACTTATCAAGGTGTTACGATTTATTTTGCAGGTACCTCCACAGGCCTCTTTTCTACGATGGAACTGCAAGGTGCGCAAACCATCTGGCAACAGGAGAGTCCTGAACTGATCGGAAGAAGCATCGTTGATATGATCGATGCTAGGAGTACAGACGGTTGGGTGCTGGTTGCCACCCAGGGGAATGGGATCTTTTCAACTTATTTTCAACCGACAGGAACCGGCGATCAACGTGCCACCTGTGATGCTAAGCTGGAGCAGAATTATCCTAATCCGGCCAACACGGAAACGCATATTAAATTCACCGTTCCCAGGAATGAAAACGTGCAGATCATTCTTTATAACCAGGAAGGACGGCAGGTCAAAGTCATCCTGGATCAATTTATCCAGCCAGGTGATCATGTGATTTCATGCTCAACCGACCATCTTACCAATGGGATTTACTTCTACACACTATATTCTTCCAGGGGAAATGTTTCAAGGAAAATGATTGTCGCAAAATAAGTTGATTTCATTTGTAAAAACTAAACAGTTCACAGGTTATGAAACAAATCCTCCCGCTCCTTTGCTTGTTATACCTAATTGGATACGAACTTCATGCTGCCGGATCCGGACCGTTGATCTCTGCCATGAGGGATGACCGTATAACCCAGACTGGCGTTCCCGCTATCTGGAAGACAGATTCCCCGGCCGATTCAAATTACCTTCCGCAAATCCAGATCACATCACTGAATGGATTCGGACCGTATGTGATCGGTTCGGAAAGATCAAACCTCTTCATTCTTTATCAACTACCGGAAAAAACATCCAAGATCATCATGAAAATGATCGATTCAAAAGGTGAACAGATCGGTGGTTCATACACCCTGACGGGAACGAACCTGCAAACCGCCGAATGGAGCTTTGAATCCGACACAATGGGATTTCCCCTTTCACCCCAATTTTGTGCCGAAATTTATTATCAATCAGATAGTGTTGCCATTTATAATATTCCTTACACGGTTTATCCGGATACCACAATCTTTATTGGCAGCATAGGCTTTGGTCCGTTCATTACCAATAATTACGTTTTTTCTGACACTTCGTTCCATCCCGTGCCTGGCATTGTTAATACATTCACCTTTAAACAAGTGCCACCCAGGACGGATACCATCGTATTTCAGATCCTGACCAGTGATTCGACCGTAATCCAATCAAAAACAGTCGTGGCATCGCCGGGAACATACCTGGACTCGGTGATGTTTGAAAATGTCAGAATGGATGTACTTCCCCTTAATACCGGATTTCTGAGAACCATTGTCTTTTGCCAGGGTGGGCCGAAAGAAGGACTTCAATTTCACAAGACACTGTCCATTATTCCGCAAAAACCAAGGCTGACCTGCACAAGCGACAGTCTTTTCCTTCAGGATTCGGTGGGCGTTTTTATGCAGAACCAGATCGACGGACAAGCCCTGGCTGTAGACAGCATCAAACACGCACAGATTCAGAACGGGCCGGGGGTCTGTAACGTTGACAACACCAGTCAACCGATCTATCCCGGACCTTACAGCCTGGATGTGATCGAAAGCAGTTATACCGTTGAAGCCTGGATGAAATTCAACATTCCGGGCCCGACCTCAGATTTAAAATTCATGAACCTGATGACAGTTGATTCCGTCTGGCAAATGTACATGGAGACTACATCCACCGGCCCGATGTTCACCTTTGCCTGCCTGGCCGATCCGGAGGGCCAGGATCTTTGGAGTGTTGTGGTTGACTACAACCAATTGATGGGCAATGGTTGGCACCACCTGGCTTTTACCTGTGAAAATGATAATACAGGCAATTATCCTGAGGGCAAATTCTACCTGGATGGGGCTTTATTGCCCGACGTAACCTTCGATTCCGATGCCTACGACTATATTCAGACGACTGTTGACTGGTACCGGTTCCGGGGCACCCAGCCTTTGATTCTGGGAGGGAACAGCAAACTATGCTATTCACTGGTCACCGCTATGGATGAGGTCAGGATATGGTCGAGAACATTATCGGGGGAAGAGATCATTTATCATTTCCAAAAACCACCATTACAGGAAATACCCCTGGAAGGATACTGGGATTTTGACGACCTGAGAAACCGGTTGAAATATATTTCTGATAAGAGTTACAACAACAATTATGGAACCCTCATAAACAATGCTGCTTTTATACCTCAGTATCCCGGTATTCAGCGAACGATCGATACCCTGAAGATTATCTCATCATCCACTCAAACCGATTCTGTCAAATTCATTTTTGTTGACAAGAGCAACGTCAAAATCGATTCCTGCACTAAAATTGCTCTACAGGACAGTACTTTCTGGATCTATGATATGTCGTCGCTCCCTTATTCCGTCAGCAAACTGAAAGTCTTTGAGTATTTGCTTTCTGTGACAAGCACTGTCCCTGAAACCGACTATAATCTCTGCTCGTATGCCCCGGAACCCATTGCAACACCGCAATATAACTGGAACTACTACTACAGCATACCCTCTTCCATGGGAAAATCATTTGCGCCAGTCACAGTGTCAGGTTTTCCCAATGATACAAAAAAGGTGATCCTAGGTCTCAGGATGGAGAACCAGGTATTTGATACCATGCACTTCACAAGCACCAGCGTACCCTATAACCACTCCATTACCCTGAATGGCAGTGACAACTGGATTGAGACCTCACAGAACATCAGTTCTCCGGGGAGTTTTTCCATCCTTTTCTGGGTTAAGACCACTACCAGGGAGGGGGGAAAGATCATCGGCTTTTCGGATCAGCAGAATGGCGGTTCAACCACCTGCCATGACCGGGAGATCATCATGGAACAAAACGGCAGCCTGCAGGTAAACCTGCTTTCAGGGAGCGCTCCGCAAACGCTTAACTCACTTACCAAAAACAACGATGGGGAATGGCACCATGTAGCTTTGACGGTTGACAATAATCATGTGGCATCTCTGTATGTCGACGGCAGTTTGTCGGATGATCATACATTATCCGGCATTGATACATACCAGGGTTGGTGGACCATCGGAACAAGCGGCGCTGCAAAGAAGCAACCCGGACGATCCGTTGCACCGTTTTTCCATGGTTCGCTATCGGAGATCAGTATCTGGAACCGCGCTCTGTCACCTGTTGAGATCGATTCCATTAGGTTTGAATCCGGTTCAAATCCCGGAAAGGTTCTCGATTATGCGATGGATGACGGAGCAGGAACAAATGTCGCCGATCATGCAGGTTCAAATAACGGCACGGTAAAAGGAAGTTCCCCGGCGTGGTCCCTGTCAAAAAAAGATATAACCCATGTAACCTGGTTTAACAATATTACCGGGTTGCAACCAGGAACCTATATACTTTTTGCAAAGGTATTCTATCCGTTCAGCCCTCCTTCAGGAGCTTATTATCCGCTTGGGAATTTCATGGTTTCAGATCCTTTCCCGGGATATGACTTCAGCTTTTTTCTTACAAAAGGGCAGGGATATTTCAGCCAGGGAATGTCTCTGATCAATACGCTGATGGTGAGTTCGGATTATACGGGGCAGGGGACAAGCAATTATATAAAGTACAACTTTCTGACCCCGGATCATGAACTCATCAGCAGCAGTACGGTAACCTACACAACGTCTTCCTATTCAGGGCAGTTCAGCATTGATATGGGAGATGCGCTTCCCGGAAGCTATATCAGCCTTGAAACCGGGTATAATGCAGGCGGGGTCGAATATTTTCAGAATGCGGTCTCCATTCCAATCTACATTCATCCGATGATCCCGCCAAAAGTGGATGGGGATTTTGGTCCTTTTGACCAGGCGATCGCACCAGGAACCATGCAGTGTCCCAATACGTTTTCAATCCTTACAGGTCCGTTGACGGACATTGACAGCATCAGGGCGGATTTTTACGACCGTTCCGACAGCCTTATCGGAACTTCTTCTGCAACCAAAGTGAGCGATACAACCTGGTCGGTTACGTATGATATGTCGCTGCTTTCTCCACCTTCTTCCATTATGAAACTGAATTATTATTTAGGGAAGGATCCGCATCCTGTTGTCGAAGGACCCTATCGCATCATTATCCGGAAAACAAGGCCGATCTGGTTCGATTTTCTCCCATCCTCTGATTTCAGCAATATTCAGCAATCGGGAAGTACGGTTTACTTCCAGGTTTCCACACCCTTTGACAGGAACTGGCTGGTCAATGATGCTCTGAGTATCCAGATCCCAAAGTCGGTACCCATGATCGGCGGAACCCAGAGTACCATGTTCAGTCCGACTGCCGATGCATACCTGAAATTCGACGTCCCGACCAGAACCCTCTCCCTGAATCAGCCCCCCGATTTTTTTCATGATATGATCCGGTTGGGTGTTGGAAAACGTTCCACACTTCATTTCGGATTCACCAGTTCGCAAAATAATTCCTATAAGCTTGACAAAGACAACAACCTCATCGCCAGTCAGAATTTCAATATGGTAGCCAGCCTTTCCGGGGAAATCCTGAAGATCGATAACCTTGCCAAAGGAATAGGGAATCTGCTCAGCATTGCAGAAGCAGTGGATGTCGCTTCTATTATTGTGAAGCCGACCTTTACTCTTTCCGCCACCCTGGCATTTGAATATGCATCGAGACTTCACCTGGAGGTTGATACGGCAACCGGAAAATGGGGTTCATTCGGGGACCTGGATGTAGATGGAAATCCAGGCCATAATGCAGATTTCAAGAAAAGTGCATCCTTTCATTTCTATTCAGGATCATTGGGGCTTGAATTCGCTCTTGGCGCGGAGTTTCTCGAAGGACTCGTTACAGGGTATTTTGATGTGGAAGGCCGGATTGCAATGGGATACGGTCATTCGTATATCACCATCCCGGGTGCGGCAACCAAACCGCTTGAATCGGCTGTTTTCCAGGTTTACGGAAAGTTCTATATTGATGTCCTTTGGGGATGGTACAAAACGACCCTCTGGGGACCACAATTGTTCTATTCCAACAACTTCTGGGGCGATGACATGACAAAGTGCTTTCCTCCGGCCGGCAAAGACTTGGGATGCGACAACGCTATCATTGCCCATTCCACATGGCCATCGCTGGGTGACGAGATCGTTCCGGTGACTAATTTTACGAAAATGCCAAAGCCCGTACCCTGGCAATCAGCCGGATCATCAGATGAAAACAAGGCCTTTACATGGATCGAAACAGGCCCGGATTACGGGCAACGAATGCTGAAACTTTCCTACCTGCTCAGGAACAAAAATAAATTCTCCGAATACATCCCTATTGAACTGAACAGCAATGCGATAAACAGCCCGGTCATAGATGCGGTAACCGGCAACCAGGTGCTGCTGAGCTGGGCACAGACAAGATATACCGATCACTCAATCCGAATGATCAAAGCCGATAATGTTCTACCCTCTTTTCTTAAAGCCCAGGATATCTGGTATGGGGTATATGATATCCCGAGCAAAAGCGTAAAGCAGCTGTCGGTCATCCAGGATGATACATCATCGGTGGCTTCAGGACGTGTGGAAGGAAATCCGAAGATCGTCAGTCTTACTGAGGATAAATCACTGATTGTATGGCAGGTTGCTGATCTTGAAAAAAAGATATCCACGATCTGGCATGTTCTTCTTACCAAAGAGAACGATCAGTGGTCGTCTGGCAATCCATCTGTTTTAACAGACATCTCGGGAGTCAAGTCCCAGGTTGCGGTCTCGTCGTACGATCCAGGCAAGGCGGTGGTAGTATGGATGAACACTTCAGGGGAGGACCATAAAGATAAAAAACTGATGATGGCTGACTATGACGGAACTTCCTGGTCTACACCCGAAGAAATGATCTCGTTGCCCGAAAACCAAAGTTGTAATTTCTTTGACCTGCAGATTGAAAATGGGGCAGGCGGAGTTGCCATGACTGTTTTCAATGACCTTGAGGGTGAAGCTAATCACGAAAAACTGATCTTCGTACCGTTTGATGCAACAGCGAAAAGGTTGAGCCAGGAACAGGCGGTTAACCTCTATATTGAGCATACATCGCATTTGCAGCTTCCGCGAATTGCAATCAGTTCGGCGGGAAAGGCGACCATTGCAGTTAAGCTGGAAAGGATCGGGAAGAAATCTACAAGTGAAAAAATCTGCCAGGTGGACCTTTTCTGCGGAAATCTCAATTCTCCGGCAGGCACTTGGAACCATATAAAAGGAAACGAATATGTTTGTGATACGACAAAACAGGTCTCGGAAATCGCACTTTCCTATGTAAACCACGATACGCTGATGATCCTGTCGAATGAATTTCCCATGCTCGCTTCAAATTCCGCTTTCACTCCCGTCCATGGAGTCATGTTCGGAAATCCTGTCATGAACCTGGTGTTTCGCTGTTTTGCCATTGAAAATGACAGGGAGATCAAAGATGTTCCTGAAAAGCAATATTTTGTGGGAATGGATGGTCAAAAGGTCCCGGATAACCGGGGGAAGCTGGTTCAATGCTATCCTAATCCATGCAATGAATTCACTTTCATAGCCTTTACCTTGACAGAGCCATGCAATGTTAAACTGGAGATTCTGGATATTTCAGGTAATTATATCGCCACGCTCATTGACCAGGATTTATCACCCGGGAGTCATCAGATGAAGCTGAATACTTCTCTCCTCAGTCAGGGTATATACTTGTGCCGCTTTTCAGCAGGTTC
>CAZVNF010000101.1:0-14342 GCA_964628215.1 uncultured Draconibacterium sp. | reverse complement strand
TTACATTGCTTACATTGCTTACATTGTTTACATTGTTTGCATTGTGTTATTTGTCCAGCTCCTCATAAACAGAATTCTGGCTGATATATTCGGGCACTACCTGTTTCATTTTCCTGATGATGTCGAAATTGGAACCAGAAGGAACCATGGCAATCAGATCTTCGATGTCGGATTGAATTTCTGCAAGGCTGAATTCCCTCACCTGGGCGGTAAGAATGAGCGGGTGATGCGTTGGTAGCGCATTTTCTCCCGTATTGAGCAGTTCTTCATAAAGCTTTTCACCCGGACGCAATCCGGTAAATTTGATCTGGATATCCTTGCCGAGGATGAGCCCGGAGAGTTGGATCATCTTTTTTGCGAGGTCGATGATCTTCACAGATTTGCCCATGTCAAAGATGAATATTTCACCGCCTTTGCCGCATGCGGCAGCTTCGAGTACCAACTGGCATGCTTCGGGGATGGTCATGAAAAACCGGGTCACCTCCGGATGGGTAATGGTAACCGGGCCGCCTTTTTCAATCTGGCTGCGAAAAAGCGGAATTACGGAGCCATTGGAACCCAGTACATTGCCGAATCTGGTTGTGATGAACCGTGTGTTTTTTACTTTATCCAGGGACTGGGTATAGATTTCTGCGATCCGCTTTGACGCACCCATTACATTGGTGGGGTTCACCGCTTTATCTGTAGAGATCATGATGAATTTTTTCACCCCGAATTCAACCGACAAGTCAGCGATGATTTTCGTTCCTCTCACATTGGTCAGTACCGCTTCGGCAGGATTACTTTCCATCATAGGTACGTGCTTGTATGCGGCCGCGTGGTAAACCATGTCGGGATGAAACGTGTTGAAAATGCGGCGCATCCGGGCTTCATTTGCGACATCGCACAGAATGAATTCAACACCTGATCCCCGGTTATATTCATAAGATTCCAGTTCCAGGTAGTGCAGCGGAGTTTCAGCCTGGTCGATGAGAATAAGCTGCCGGGGTGAAAAGCGGGCGATCTGACGAACGATTTCGCTGCCGATGGACCCGGCTGCACCACTTACAAGGATGGCTTTCCCCGTGATTTCCTGTGCGATCCTTTTTTCGTCAAGCTTAATCTCATCGCGCTCCAGCAAATCTTCGATATTGATCTTTTTAAGCTGGTTAAAACTCAATTCCCCGTTGATCCAGCGGATCATGGGGGGCACTGTAAGCACTTTTGTATTGTAGGCAAGGCATTTATCAACGAGTTCCTGTTTCCTGAGCGGATCAAAATGCATGATAGCCAGCACAATCTGTGCAACAGTATTGGTTGCCAGCAGGTTGTCGAGTTTAGCCGGACTCAGGATATCGATCCCTTCAAGTTTTTTGCCCTGTTTGCCTTTGGCATCATCAAGAAATGCAAGAATGTTGTATTTTGTCCCTGCATCGCGGTCGAAGGCTCTTTTCGCAGTGATCCCCGCTTCACCTGCACCATAGATCACCACATTCACTTTTTCACTTTCATGGTGCTGGATCTCCAGGAACGCCATTTTTACGATCAGCCTGAAAGTGATCATTCCGAAAGAAGTTGCCAGGAAATCGATGATGATGATGGAGAAAGGAATGAAGAAAAAATTGCCAAGGAAATAATAGGTAAAGATATTGGTAATTGCGAAAAAGACCGACCCGGTAAATACTGTGGCAAATACCCGGAGGGCATCGCCCGTGCTGGTATAGCGGATGATTCCGGCATACGTCCGGGCAATGACGAAACTTACCGAGCGAATCAGTAAGGTGTAGAGCAACACCCGGGGCAGCGGCACCAGGTCTTTTTCCGGAATTGAAAAGTTAAACCGCAGGAGGTAAGCAAGTATGACCGCTGAAATGGTTATTGCAATATCTATGAAAAAGATCAGCCAGCGCGGTGTATTTCCCCGGGTTATTAACATGCGTCAAAATTAGAAATAATCCGTCATAACATATGAACAATTGCCTCTAAATATGAACATTCGGAGCAGGAATATGCAATTTTTCCTAATTTTGCACCGTTATCAATAGCCCCACTGTTTAACCATGGTATCTTCCGGCTGCCCGCTGAGTTCCGTGAGGAATTTTTTACTGACAAGGTATTTCAACAAATATAAAACATATGAAAAACACAGCTTTTACGAAATTTCATGAGGCAATGGGAGCCAAAATGGTTCCATTTGCCGGTTATAGCATGCCGGTACAGTATGAGGGTATTAATGCGGAGCATGAAACCGTTCGCCATGCATTGGGGGTTTTCGATGTGTCGCACATGGGTGAGTTTTGGGTAAAAGGACCTGAAGCCCTGAATTTTATTCAATGGGTTACCTCAAACGATGCATCAAAGCTGGTTCCCGGCAAAGTACAATATTCTTGTTTCCCGAATGAAACGGGAGGTATTGTGGATGACCTTTTGGTTTACATGGTAGATGATCTTACCTATCTTCTGGTGGTAAATGCCGCGAATATTGACAAGGACTGGGCCTGGTGCAACAAACAGAATAAAATGGGTGCTGTGTTGTACAATGCTTCTGATGAAATTGCGCAGTTGGCTGTTCAGGGGCCGCTGGCCCTTAAGGCAATGCAAAAGCTCACCGATACGGTTGTCACGGATATGGAATATTATACCTTTAAAAAGCTGACTTTTGCCGGTGTGCCCGACGTGATTTTTGCAACTACCGGGTATACCGGTTCCGGTGGCTGTGAGATTTATATGGCCAATGAGGATGGTCCGAAAATCTGGGAAGCTGTGTTCGCAGCAGGTGCTGAATACGGAATCAAGCCGATCGGACTGGCTGCCCGGGATACACTGCGCCTTGAAATGGGCTATTGCCTGTATGGCAATGATATCAACGATACTACTTCACCAATCGAAGCCGGACTTGGCTGGATCACAAAATTCACCGATTATAAGAACTTTATTAACAAACCCTCCCTGCTCAGGCAAAAACAGGAGGGAACCGGTCACAAACTGGTGGGTTTCGAAATGGTTGACAAAGGAATCCCCCGTCACGAATATGAAATTGTGGATGCCCGGGGCAATAAAATTGGCGAAGTAACGTCTGGTACAATGGGTCCGTCAGTTAAAATGGCGATAGGAATGGGATACGTACCCTCCGCTTTGTCGAAAGAAGGAAGTGAAATTTATATTAAAATACGTGATAAAATATTGAAGGCCAGAGTAGTAAAGTTTCCGTTTTACAAATCCTGATGCACTCCGCCTCTAGACTAACCAACGGAACCGAATCCTGTTTACCCGTTTACCCGTTTACCGTTTACCCGTTTACCTTTTACCTGTTTACCCGTTTACCAATTAACCAAAATAAAAATCAAATGAAAGAGATAGCAAATAGAGTAAAAACAATTCCCTGGCAGCGCATGATGTTCATCCTGCTGATGGCACTTATGGTTGCAGGTGCCGATAGTTGCAAATCGACCGGTAAAATGTCGAAAAAAGAGCGCAAGGCTCAGATAGAGGCTGCAAAAAAGCAATTACAACCCATCATCAGCGGAACTTCCACTCTGTCGTATGAGGAGCAGAAACGCATTGTAGGTGAGGTCATGGACAAGAATTTAAACGATCCTGTGCTCAATGATATGATCATCCAGGCGCAGCAAAAACTGAAAACCCTTCTGGCAGAACAAACACAAGCCAAGGCCCAGAAAGTAGACATTGCCCGGGCCGCATTGTATGATTTGCTGCTGAACAAAGATAATAAATCGGCAGATGAACTTGAAAAAGAAATGAACGCCATTAAAAGGCAGAATCTGCAGGATACGGAGATAGATGAACTCATCGCGCGCCTCGAGAAAAAGATCCAGGAAATGCGTTCGGGTGGCAGCAGTCTTCCTGTAAGGGAGCAACTCGAAAATGCGTTCAGCACGATAGCCAATTCAGCTAAAACAGGAAACCTTACCCAGGCTGACAACACTATTTCAAAAACACTTCAGTTGTTTTCATCGGATGATGCTCCTGTTCTGATCATCATCAGCCGGGAAGGTTCAACTGTGGATTATGACAAGCCTACCACTATCAAACGTTACCTGAACCTGGTAAAGGATACCAAAGCCAGCAAAAATGACATTGATGCCATCATGACCGATGCCAATGGGAAAATCAAAGAACTCGACTTAATTAAAAAGTAACCGACCATGAGACAACTTCTTTCAGTAATAATACTGGTTTCCTTCTTCGCCGTGTCGAACAGGGTTACCGCACAGGATAATCTTTCTCCACAACGCAAACAGGCCATTGATAGTCTGGCACTCGAAAAGGTTCGCGATCTTAGCAAATACATCAGCATTATCGGGGATAAAAAGACCCCATGGTCAGACGCTCAGCGGGTGATTGAACGTGCCGCAGAACTATTTATGGAAAACAGCGAAATCGGTGTTTCTTCTCTTGGCAAGCAAGATGTGAACTACTATAAGGTCAGAGAATATTTCGACCGTTTGATGCAGCTCAATTACGACCGTGTAACCATCGACTGGTATAAGATCCAATACGTGAGCGACCTTGTAAGACAACCGGACGGCACGTATGTAGGGGTGATTACAATTTATCAGCGTTTCCAGGCCTATGACAAGGAAAAAGGGCTTGTTTATGAAGATACCACCAAAAAAGATATCACCGTATATGTCAAACGCAAGGAGACACAGATCGGTGGACGTTTAATTGGTTTCTGGGATGTTATGCTGGGAGATATCAGGGTAAAAGAGACCTCCAAATAGCACCATAAAATCATAGATTCTTTCAAGAATAAACTTCTTTTAATTTTATGCGATACTCCATCTGGATTGGTTTGCTATTGTTTCCTTTAATGGGACTATCCCAGGGGTCAATAGGTTCATTGACAGGCGATGAGTCTGTTTTTTATGCCCAGACAAAACAGGTAAACCAGTTTTTTTTACGGTTTAACGGTGAGGAAGATGTGCAGGGTAAACGCTACTATCCGGGGAATCCCGGATATCGCGACCTGAAGACACGCAAGAAATACCTCAACATGCTTTTTGATAACTCCAGTCCGGTTATCAGTTCGGATATGAAATTTGTTTTTACCGAGGATGCCTTGAATAAAAAAAATCCGGCGTTTCTTGACTTTTACAAAAAGGGCTGGTTTGCCGAAGTGGCCTGCTCCTTTTTGTACAAGAAAGAGAAGGTGAATATTATTTTATATTTGAAAATAGAAAAGCAATACGACGGCTATAAATGGGTGGTTTCAAATGTGTATTTCGATCGTTTCAATTCCTGGTTCACCCATCTGAGCGACACTACCAACCTGAAGTATTTCATTCACCCGATGAGCCATGAACTCGATTTCATGAACCTGCATAAAGCATTCAGGGAAACTGAAAACCTTGACTTTTATTTAGAGAGAAATTATCAACCGGATATGACTGCCTTGTTCGTCATGGAAATGAAAAATGGAAATCTGAGCTTTGTGGCAGTGAATAATGTCAAATTCCATGTATTCCAGGTGCCAAACTGGTATTTCGAACTTTCCTGGTTCAACCGGAACAATGCAAATTCCGGTTGGCTTATCTCCAATGTACTCCGCGTGAATGAAAAGGAAAAGATGGATTTAATGCGGAATTACACACATGTTAATTAATTGTTTATGAGGAAAATATACATCCTGCTTGTCCTGGCTTTATTCGCCGGCGGACTTCCTTTGGTTGCACAGCAAAAAAGCACCACAAAAAAGAGCAGCACAACTACTTCCAAATCAACGAAGAAAAAACCAGCAACCACCACTCAAAAAAAAACCGGAACTGCTGCCAAACCCGGCGAGGTGAAACTGAAGGCCGGTATGATTGCTGCGAATAAAATCGATACTTTCAAACTGCAGGTTACCCCGCTGGTTAAGTTCTTCGAGAGTTCACTGAATTTTTTAGCCGATCCCCGGAATGCAGTAAATGAAAAACAGACCATTCTTTCGCAAAGTTACCTGAAGTGGTGCTGGGACGAAGAGGTACAGATAGAGGACGACCTGGATGAAAACCGCCTGGTTCCATTGTATAAGGACATGCCCGCTTACTTAAGCGACGTGAGTTTCTTTTTCAAGAGCGCAAAATTCAATTATTCTGTTCAGGATGTGAGCGTGGAAGCAGGACAGGACGGGCTGACCTATTTTCGTGTAACTGCCAACCGCAATCTCCGCGGCCTTACCCTGAACAGCGACTCGGTTAATTCGAACAAGGTGCGTTATATCGAAATGAACTTCGACTCGGTGAAACAGCAGATGAAAATCGTAAGTGTATATACGACCAAACTGAACGAAAAGGACGACATGCGTAACTGGTGGAACGGGTTGTCGCAGGATTGGAAAGCGATTCTGGCAGGCGATATGAAACTGGAAGGGAGCATGCCCATGTCATCGATCGAGAACTTTAACGATTCGGTGGCCATGATTGGCGGACAAAAAACGCTCATTATGGGGTCGGAGTTTTACCAGTTCCTGGGCCAGATTGTTCATTCCGGCAGCGTGAATCTTTCTGGAAATAGTGCCATTCAGAATCTGGAACCGCTGAACAAACTTTCGGACCTGAAAGTGGTAAATATTTCCGGAACCGGGGTAAGCGACCTCATGCCCATTCGCAACCTGAATAAACTGGAGGAACTTGATATGTCGAATACCGGCGTGATTAACCTCGAGCCTTTGCGCTACTGTATTCACATCAATCAATTGAGGATGAAAGGAACTCCTGTTGCAGATTTAACCGTTGTTCCGACTTTTCAATCTCTCTCCACACTGGATATAAGCGGTACAAAGGTGACTTCACTGGAAGCCGTCAGAGATATGGTTACCATAAAGGATCTGCGTTTCAATCATACTAAAATTCAGGATATTGCCCCGGTTTCCAGCCTGACCAGCCTGGAAATGCTCAATATGTCATCCACATCAGTCAGCAGCCTCGATGCCCTGAAAGATCTTTCAAACCTCAGGATTTTACTTTGCGACAGTACCGGAATCAGCAGCCTGGCCCCACTGGAGAATCTCAGTAAGCTTCAGCGTGTTTTTTGCAACAATACCGGTGTTAAGCAGGCAGATGCACTGAGTTTTATTAAAAAGCATCCGGATGCAATGCTCATTTACGCTTCAAAGGAGTTAGGTGCATGGTGGAAAGGAATGATTCCCGAGTGGCAGAGCATGTTCAATTTTTACATAAAACTTGACGATCCTCCTACTACTGAGCAATTGCATCAATTGGTCCTGCTCGACAGTATCAATATCATCGGACGCATGACCGTAACTTCACTGGCGCCATTAAGCAAACTTATCCTTCTGCGAAATCTCCAATGTCAGAGTACAGGCATCACCTCATTTGATCCGTTGAAGGACCTTACTGAACTTAAGGTATTGAATGCATCAAATACAAAGGTTGCTGCCTTGCAACCACTTTCGGGAATCGCCGGACTGGAAACCCTTAATATTGATAACACGCAGGTGTCGGATTTAAGTCCTTTGTACGGATTAACCAGGCTGCAGTTCGTTTTTGCTGACAACACCCCGATGGATGTGAGGGAAGCGGATAAGTTCGCTGATAAAAATCCGGACTGCCTGCTGGTTTTCCAGACATTTGAAAATACCGCCTGGTGGCAGGGGTTGAACCAGGCATGGAAAGATGTTTTTCTTCAGCTGGTCGATGTGAAGGGAACACCTGATAAACTCCAACTTCAGCAGATTACAGGGCTTTCGAAGGTAACGGTGTCTGAAAATTTCCAGATTTCGGATATTACCCCGCTTCAGCATCTGTACAGGCTGACCGACCTTCAATTCACCGGGACTACAGTTGCCAAACTGGATCCGGTTACAAAAATGCCGAAATTGAAATCACTCCGTTGCGCGAAAAACCCCATTAACGATCTTACGCCGTTGGCCGGATTGCCGAACCTTACCGAACTCGATTTTTCCAATACCCAGGTGGAAGACCTGGATGCCCTGCAGAACATGATGCAGCTGCAGGTGCTTAAGTTCAGCGGAACACAGGTGAAAAATCTCAAATATCTGCAAAAACTTGTAAATATGAAGGAGATGGAGTTTTATAACACCAGGGTAGGCAATGTGGATGTTCTCGATGGCATGACCAAACTTGAATCGGTGAAAATGTTCAATACAAAAGTATCGGCAAAGCGGGTTGATAAATTAAAGCAGACCCTTCCGAAGTGTGAAATCATTTTCTATTGATAACTATGGACAGTAAGGTTGAAAGTTTACGTAATATAGAAGTGTGTTTTACACCCAAATTATTTTCTGAAATCCAGACCAGGACTGATTTTATCGTAGTGCTTGTTGATATTCTGCGTGCCACAACCTCCATATGCGCCGCATTTGAAAATGGCGTTAAGAATATTCTGCCTGTGGCCACTCTCGAGGAAGCAAAGGCCATGAAAGTAAAAGGGTACCTGGTAGCTTCCGAGCAGGATGGCAAGAAGCTCGACTTTGCCGACTTTGGAAATTCCGCATTTAATTTTTCGCCGGAGGCAATCGGGGGGAAAACGCTGGTTTATTGCACCACCAATGGAACCCGTGCGCTTGAAATTGCAAAAAACGCTGAAAAGATCGCCATTGGCGCATTTATCAACCTCAATGCACTTACCTGTTGGCTTGTCGCCCAGCACCGCAATATTGTTATCCTCTGCTCCGGCTGGAAAAATAAATTTTGCCTGGAAGACACCTTGTTTGCGGGGGCATTGACTGAAAAACTGCTCGCGACCGATCAGTATACAACTCAATGCGATTCAGCAATTGCGGCCTGCGACTTGTGGCACGTTGCCAGTCCTGATATCCTGGGTTATATTGAAAAGGCTGCCCATAGGCACCGTTTGAAAAAACTTGAGCTGGATGATGTAATTCCTTATTCCTTTACACTGGATTCAACTGACGTTGTACCCGTGTATGCAGATGGAAAAATCTCCGATATGAAGGACCGCATGTAAATTTAATAAACCTCTCAAATGAAAACAATTAGCACTATTTTAATCATGTTGATAGCAATTACCGCTTTTTCTTCACCTCAATCGGGGAAGAAACCAAACCAGGATGGGAAAGATAACTTTAAATATCTCACAGAACAGTTCGCCGATGCTAAAATACTGAGGTACCAGGTTCCTGGATTTGAGGTACTTACCCTTGATCAGAAAAAACTGGTGTATTACCTGAGCCAGGCTGCCCTTTGCGGCCGGGATATTACCTACGACCAGAACTTCAGGGCTAACCTGCTGATCAGGAAAACCCTTGAGGCTATTTATCAGGATTACAAAGGGGACAGGAATAGTTCTGATTTTAAAGAGTTTGTTATTTATCTCAAGCGGGTGTGGTTTTGCAATGGCATCCATCATCATTATTCCACGGATAAGTTTTTTCCGGGATTTTCGGAGGAGTATTTCGCCAAATTGATCCAGGGAACAAAATCCACATCTTTACCACTTTTAGAGGGGATGCAAAAGGATTTTTTACTGCGTGAAGTAACTCCGTTGCTTTACAATCCTGATCTGGCTCCAAAAAGGGTCAGCCTTGATCCGTCAGGCGACCTGAT
Organism: uncultured Draconibacterium sp.; assembly: GCA_964628215.1. Lineage (GTDB taxonomy): Bacteria > Bacteroidota > Bacteroidia > Bacteroidales > FEN-979 > CAIVAT01. The sequence goes on along the minus strand of CAZVNF010000101.1, from coordinate 4,809 downwards.
ACTGAATTCCGCATCCAATTTTTATGAAGGAGTAAACCAGCAGGAGGCGGAGGAGTTCTATACCCGCAGAAAAGAGGAGGCAATAAGAAATCATACGGATACGCTGATCTCATTCGGGCTCAACTCGAAGCTGGCAATGGAGGATGGGAAAATAGTTGAGAAGGTTTATAAAGTCGGGGGATTATATTCCCCGGCTATTGAAAAAATCGTTGACTGGCTTGAAAAAGCACTGACCGTTGCAGAAACCAGGGAGCAGAAAAGTGCCATTGAAAAACTCATCTCCTTTTACCGCACAGGCAGCCTGGAAACCTGGGATGAATATAACATCATATGGGTAAATGATCAGAAGTCGCTTGTTGATTTTGTGAATGGTTTTATCGAGGTTTACGGTGACCCGATGGCCATGAAAGGAACATGGGAATCAATCGTTAATTTTAAAGATGTGGAGGCAACCAAGCGTACTGAAATTTTAAGCAGCAATGCCCAGATCTTTGAGGATAATTCACCGGTTGCTCCTGAGTTTAAAAAGAAAGAGGTAAAAGGGGTTACCGCGAAAGTTATTACGGCAGCCCAGCTTGGAGGCGAATGCCATCCCACCACCCCGATCGGGATTAATCTGCCTAATGCCAACTGGATAAGGAAGGAGTATGGATCAAAGTCGGTAACCATTGATAATATTACCAATGCTTACGATCAGGCAGCCAAAGGCAACGGATTTCTTGAGGAATTTGCATTTTCAAATGAGGAGATTATCCGTGCCGGCGAATATGGGCACCTTGCCGGTAACCTCACCACTGACCTGCATGAATGTCTCGGACATGGATCGGGCCAGCTCAACAAAGGTGTTGGTGCAGATGCCCTGAAAAATTATCATTCCACCATTGAAGAGTCGCGGGCCGACCTGTTTGCCCTTTACTATATCAGTGACCCTTTTCTGATTAAACTCGGCCTTGTTCCCAATAACGAAGTTGCCAAAGCAGAATATGACAGTTACATGAGGAATGGACTGATGACACAACTTGTGCGTATTCAGCCCGGAAAGACCATTGAAGAGTCGCACATGCGCGACCGTGCATTGATCGCGCGCTGGGTTTTTGAAAAAGGGAAGGAGAAAAATGTCATTGAGCAGGTTACCCGGGAGGGAAAGACTTATTTCAAGATCAACGATTATGAGGCTTTGAGAATTTTATTCGGTGAATTGCTGGCCATCATACAGCGGATAACTTCCGAGGGGGACTATAACGCCGCCAAGGAGATTGTGGAAGCTTATGCCGTACAAGTTGACCCGGTGATGCACAAGGAGATACTTGCCCGCTATGAGAAACTGCACATTGCTCCCTATACCGGGTTTATCAATCCGGAATATACCCTGGTAATGAAAGGGACAGACATTACGGATGTGAAAATTACCTACCCGAATGATTTTGCCACCCAGATGATGTCCTATTCAAAGAAGTTCTCATTTTTACCTGTGCGTTAGCCTATGTTTATAATCCGGCCCATTTTTCTTGTTTTGGTAATGGCCATGTCGCTTATACCGGCCGTGGCACAGCAGCAATATCCGAAAAACTATTTTCGTTCCCCCGTCAGCTTCCCGGTTTCACTGGCAGGTTCCTTCGGTGAGATCCGCAAAAACCATTTTCATTCGGGTATCGATATCCGTACTGAAGGAGTGCAGGGCAAACCGGTTTATGCCATTGCTGACGGATTTGTTTCACGTATAAATATTGCCGCCGGAGGGTTTGGTAAAGCACTGTATATCACACATCCCAACGGGTATACCTCATTGTACGCGCACCTCAGGAACTTTGCCGGCCCAATTGCCGTCTGGGTAAAGGCCCAGCAGGTTAAAAAGGAGTCATTCGCCATGGATGTGGAAGTTCCTGAAGGATTGCTGAAGGTTAAGAAGGGGGAACTCGTCGCCTATTCAGGTAATTCAGGCGCATCTGGAGGACCGCATGTGCATTTTGAAATCCGGGACGCAAAAACCCAGGAGATCATCGATCCGCTTGATTTTGGTTTCCTGAAAGCAGATGGCATCCCACCGGTGATTACCTGGGTGAAGATTTTTCCATTTGGAGATAACTCCATGGTGAATTTTTCAGATAAGGCGGTTCTGATACCGGTTGCCGGTTCCGGGGGTAATTTCAGACTTAAGATGGCTGATACAGTAAAAGTTTCCGGGAATATCATCTTTGGAATTGAAACCTCCGATCATGCCGAGGGTGGATTGAAAACGGGGGTGCATGTCATTGAATTGATGGTGGATGGGATAAAGGTATTCTCCCAGAATATCGAGCGCTTTGCTTTTGCCGAAACACGGTATGTCAATAGTTTGATGGATTATCCGGCTTACGTGCAGAACAAGCGTAAGATCCAGCGGTCGTATGTGGCGCCAAATAATAAGCTCGGTGTATATTCAGATGTGAAGAACCGGGGTGTTCTGAATTTCACTGATTCAAAGGCGCATAAAGTCCAGTATACGGTAAAGGATGCGTTCGGTAACCCGGCCACACTGGTATTTTATGTGAGAAGCCACCCTCCGGCGAACCCGGGTGGCCGCCAAAAACCGGCAGATCACCAGGGGGATCAATTGTTTTCATATAAGACCGACAACCATTTTGAGCGGCCTTCCATGAAATTTGATGTGCCCTCTGAAGCAATTTATGATGATCTTCCCTTTGAGTATTCGGTTACTCCATCGGTGCTCGGCTCTTACGCCAGCGTGCATCATCTTCAAAATCAATATACTCCGTTGCATACCTATTGCACTCTGTCTATCAGGACTGAGAACCTTCCGAAACACCTGGAGTCAAAGGCAATCATTGTGGCAGTAACATCGGGAAAGAAATTCATCAGCAAGGGCGGCGATTTTCAAAACGGTTGGGTTACTGCGAAGATCCGCGATTTCGGGAACTATACCGTAGCAGTTGACACTGAACCACCTGTAATCAAGGCCGTGAATATTTTTCCAAATAAAAAGGTTAAAAACCAGTCGTCGATCCTTGTGAAAATCTCAGATAACCTCTCCGGGATCAAGACCTATAAAGGAACGCTAAACGGTAAATGGATACTGATGGATTATGATGAAAAGAACCGGCTGCTTAGCTATACCTTTGACGAGATGATGAAACCCGGGAAAAACATCTTCTTACTTGTTGTGACGGATGCAGTAGGGAATTCGACCCGTTATGAAGCGGCATTGGCCAGATAAAATTTAATATATTTGCTCTATGCAAGAAACAATCCTCATCCTTGATTTTGGCTCCCAATATACTCAGCTCATTGCCAGGAGAGTACGTGAATTGAATGTGTATTGTGAAATTCACCCGTTCAATAAAATTCCGGTGCCGGATCCTCAGATTAAAGGAGTGATCCTATCCGGCAGCCCTTTTTCTGTGCGGGATGAAAATGCACCTTTCCCGGATATGACGGCCATCAGGGGCAAATTGCCGCTTCTGGGCGTATGTTATGGTGCCCAGTATCTTGCACAATCTTCGGGGGGAGTTGTCGCCCCTTCAAAGATACGTGAATATGGCCGGGCCAACCTTTCTTCCATGGATGAAAGTGCCGGACTTTTGCACGGTATGGCCAAAGGAACCCAGGTTTGGATGTCGCATGCCGATACCATTTTGAGTGCCCCGGCCGGGTTTGACATTATTGCAAGTACCCCCGATGTTCAGTATGCCGGATTCAGGGTGGCCGGAGAGCCAACCTGGGGTATTCAGTTTCATCCTGAGGTGTATCATACCACCGAGGGTTTGACCTTGCTAAAGAATTTTGTGGTGGATATATGTGGCTGCCATCAGTCATGGACACCCGAATCATTTGTGGAAACAACCATCAGGGCATTACAGGAAAAGCTTGGAAACGACAAAGTGGTACTTGGCCTTTCCGGAGGGGTCGACTCATCCGTAACGGCCATGTTGCTGCATAAGGCCATCGGAAAAAATCTCTACTGTATCTTTGTGGATAACGGACTGCTGCGGAAAAATGAATTTGCCAAAGTGCTTGAACGATACAAAAAACTGGATCTGAATATATCAGGAGTGGATGCACGGGACCTTTTCCTCGATGCTTTAAAAAACGTATCTGATCCCGAGAAAAAACGCAAGATCATCGGGAAGACATTTATAGATGTTTTCGATGCCGAGGCACATAAAATACAGGATATCAAATGGCTGGCTCAGGGAACAATCTATCCCGACGTAATTGAGTCCCATTCAGTGAAAGGCCCGTCTGCAACCATTAAATCTCATCACAATGTAGGTGGATTGCCTGCTTATATGAAATTGAAAATCGTTGAACCTTTGAACAGTCTTTTCAAGGATGAAGTACGGAAGGTAGGCCGTACCGCCGGCCTTGATGCCGAATTTCTTGACCGGCATCCTTTTCCGGGGCCGGGAATGGCCGTTCGCATCCTGGGTGATATCACCCGTGAGAAAGTGGCACTGCTGCAGGAGGTTGACGATGTGTTTATATCTGGTTTACGTTCTTCAGGCCTTTATCATACCGTATGGCAGGCCTTTGCGGTACTGCTTCCGGTACAGTCGGTAGGGGTGATGGGAGATGAGCGGACCTACGAAAATGTTATTGCATTGCGTGCGGTGACCTCTACCGATGGCATGACTGCTGACTGGGCACATTTGCCTTATGAATTCCTGGCCAGGGTGAGCAATGATATCATCAATAAGGTGAAAGGCGTAAACAGGGTGGTGTACGATATCAGTTCGAAGCCACCGGCGACAATTGAGTGGGAGTGAGGAGGTAGCGAAGTAGCGAAGTAGCGAGGTAGCGAGGTAGCGAAAT
>CAZVNF010000100.1:13040-14452 GCA_964628215.1 uncultured Draconibacterium sp. | reverse complement strand
AGGTAGCGAGGTAGCGAGGTAGCGAAATGGCGAAATGGCGAAATGGTGAAAATAAATAAATTTTAAAAATTATTTTATGGGAACGATTGATGTAGGTTCAACCGGATTTATGCTGTTGTCGGCGAGTCTGGTTATGTTAATGACGCCGGCGCTGGCGTTTTTCTATGGAGGTCTGGCCACGAAGCGGAACATCCTGGGGATCATGATCCAGAGTTTTGCCTCCCTGGGATGGACAACAGTATTGTGGGTTACATTTGGTTACTCGCTGTGTTTCAGTGGCGGAGAGGGTGGAATTTTCGGAAATCTTGAAAAAGCTTTTCTCAACGGGGTCACCATTGATTCTATTTATGCCGGCAACGGGAAGATCCCTGAAATTGTTTTCATTGTATACCAGATGATGTTTGCCATCATCACCCCTGCCCTGATCACCGGTGCATTTGTAAACCGGGTAACATTCCGGTCGTATATGATATTCCTCACGGTATGGCAAATCATGGTTTACTACCCGTTTGTCCACATGATCTGGGGAAACGGATTGCTCGCACAATGGGGTGTTCTTGACTTTGCAGGGGGTATTGTGGTTCATGCCACAGCCGGATTTGCCGCTCTTGCCTCTGTTTTTTACGTGGGTGCCCGTAACGATAAAAATTCAACCCCGAACAGCATTCCCCTGGTAGCTATCGGGAGCGGACTGCTTTGGTTTGGGTGGTATGGATTTAATGCCGGCAGTGAGTTGCAGGTAGATAAAATTACAGCCCTGGCCTTTATCAACACCGACGTTGCAGCCTCATTTGCCACTGCGGCATGGGTAGCCATTGAGTGGATCAGGGAAGGCAGACCAAAACTCCTTGGCATGCTTACGGGATCAATTGCGGGTTTGGCAACCATCACCCCATGTGCCGGGTTTGTGCCGATGTGGTCGGCCCCCATCATTGGCGTGGCTGCCGGGGTTACCTGCTACCTTGCTGTTCAATTGAAAAACAAACTGAATTGGGATGATGCACTTGATGTGTGGGGGGTTCACGGCATAGGTGGAGTATTGGGCACGATCCTGCTGGGGGTTTTTGCCACCAAAATGATTAATCCGGCGGTACTCTCTGAAGGATTGTGGTTTGGCCAGAGTTCCTTTTTCTTCAAACAACTGATCACGGTTGTGGCCGCTTCTGCCTACGCATTCATCTTCACCTACATCATGCTGGCACTCATCAACCTGATTACGCCGGTACGGGTATCACAGGAACATGAAAAGGCCGGACTGGATGTGGCATTACACGGGGAAAAAGCGTACGACGAGGGTTCACTGTAACTATATGGAAGTATTCTGAAGGTTATTTCATAACCTTCAGAATGGCCGGGCCCAATTTCTGGATAGATTCCTTTCCAATGAAATCTGAGGCGCCGGCCTTTATACA
>CAZVNF010000100.1:0-12940 GCA_964628215.1 uncultured Draconibacterium sp. | reverse complement strand
ATCAAAGAGACTTCGGAATACCTGAAAAACCAGGGTAAAAAAGGTTTGTCGATTGGATTTGTGCCCACAATGGGGGCATTGCATGAAGGGCATCTCAAACTTGTTAAGCAGTCGAAGCAGGAAAACGATCTCACGGTGTGCAGTATATTTGTCAACCCGATTCAATTCAACAATCCGACCGACCTGGAAAAATATCCCCGGACCCTGGAAAATGACCTCAAAATGCTGGAAGATGCCCGCTGTGATGTTGTTTTCACCCCGGAAGCCAGTGAGATGTATCCTGCGGGTGAAATATACAAGCTGGATATCGATTTCGGATCGCTTGATAAAGTAATGGAGGGAAAATTCCGCCCGGGACATTTCGAAGGGGTTGCCAAAGTGGTAAAAAAGCTGTTCGACATCGTAGAGCCAACCCGTGCTTATTTCGGAAAAAAAGATTTTCAGCAGCTGGCAGTAGTCACTTCCATGGTTAAACAGCTGGCCCTGCCTATAAATATTATCCCCTGTGAAACGGTCAGGGAAAAGGACGGGCTAGCCATGAGTTCACGAAACGCCCGGCTCACCCCGGTTGAGCGCAGCCTGGCACCACGAATTTACCAGGTTCTGCTTGAAGTGAAAACTAAGGCAGGGCACCTCCCGGTTGGTGAATTAAAAGAGTGGGCGATCACCTCCCTGCATGAATCGCCTGAATTCAGGACAGAGTATTTTGAAATCGGACACTCTGTGAGCCTGATGCCGCTGACAGACTGGAACACAAAAGAACCCGCAGTTGCATTTGTCGCTGTTTTTCTGGGTGAAGTAAGACTGATCGACAATATTGAACTTTTTTTGTAATTTTGCAGCATGATGCAGATTCAAGTTTTAAAATCGAAGATCCATCGTGCCACGGTGACCGATGCTGATATTAATTATGTAGGCAGTATTACCATTGACGAAGAGTTGATGAACGCTTCCAATCTCATTGAATTTGAGAAGGTACAGGTGTTAAACATCAACAATGGCGAACGGATCGAAACCTACGTAATAAAAGGAAAACCGGGAAGCGGCACCATTTGTTTAAACGGAGCGGCCGCCCGCAAGTTTTTACCCAACGACCTCGTGATTATTGTTTCGTATGCGCTGATGGAGTTTGAGGAAGCCAAAAAATTCAATCCAGGCATCGCTTTCGTAGATTCAAAAAACAAATTGGTCAAAGGTTAAACGATACGGAATGGCCAACTTTACAATGGAAGAGACACCCCAAACCAACCGGGTTACCACCTTTATTAAATTTGCGGTTTTTCTTGGCCTGGGAATCCTGATTATCTGGCTATCCCTCAAAGGATTGACTCCCGAAGAACGCGTACAGATCCTGCACTCTTTCCGCATTGCCAATTACAACTGGGTGATTCTCACCATTCTCATGGGCATTACCAGTCATGTGTTGCGCGCCCTGCGGTGGAAGTTGTTTTTTGACCCCCTTGGATATCACCCTTCGCTGAAAAACACCTTTTTTGCCGTGATGGTGGGCTATTTCGCCAATATGGCGTTTCCAAGGCTGGGCGAAGTAACCCGTTGCGGAATACTGGCCCGCTATGAGAAGATCCCGTTTAACAAATCATTCGGCACGGTAATTACCGAACGGGCCATTGATATGATCATCTTCATTTTCCTGTTCTTTTTAATGATTGTGACCCAGGCGGGCACCATTGGCAGTTACCTTAACACCAACATTTACCCGAAGCTTGCAGAAAAATTCAACAACCCGATATTCAGCAAAGTAGTTGTTTTTTTAGCCGTGGCCATTGGCATCCTTTTCATCGCAGTGGTTTTCCTTTTGCGGAAAAAGATTGCAGCCTCCGGCTTGTTCACCAAGATCAAAAGCCTGGTCCTTGGTTTCTGGGAAGGGCTTAAATCGCTCAGCCAGATCAGGAAGCCAGGGCTTTTTGTTTTTTATTCGCTGGCGATCTGGGCCCTCTATTTTTTCATGATCTATGTCTGCTTTTTCTGTTTCACCGACACGAGTTCACTCAGTCCGGGAGCGGGTCTTTCGGCTTTGGTTCTGGGAAGTGTCGGAATCATGGTCACACCCGGAGGAATCGGACTGTATCCGGCCATCATCCAGGAAACCATGCTTCTGTATGGCATTGTGCGCACAACCGGGCTTGCCCTGGGATGGATTTCCTGGACCGCACAAACCAGCATGATTTTAACTTTGGGGGGCATTTCGCTTATATTACTTTCATTCAACAAACAACCAAATGGAAAGACTTAGCATCTTAAAGTCAAAAATTTACACCTGGGATCATCTTCGCAGGGAAATTGCAATGTGGCGTTTTAAAGATAAAACAATCGTATTTTCAAATGGTTGTTTTGATGTGTTGCACCTTGGTCATGTTGAATACCTGGCAAAAGCCCGTGACCTGGGAGATATTTTAATCGTTGGCCTCAATTCCGATGATTCAGTACACCGGATAAAAGGCTCGCACCGGCCTGTCAATAATGAAACAGCGCGTGCCACCATCCTTGCAGCAATGTCATTCGTTGATGGTGTCATCCTTTTTGGAGAAGACACCCCCCATGAACTTATCAAACTCATCCAGCCTGACATCCTCGTGAAAGGAAAAGATTATGAAGGCAGGGAGATCGTTGGCAGCGACGTGGTAAAGGCCCGTGGCGGACAGGTAGTGACCATTGAACTCACCAAAGGGTATTCGACCACACATACCATTGAGCTGGCACAGAAGGTGCACCTTTAGACATAAGGTTTCATGTCAAAACTGAAAACTGCTTTTTTTTGCCAGAATTGCGGGGCACAGGCCCCCAAATGGATGGGCAAATGCAATGCCTGCGGAGAGTGGAATACCTTTGTGGAAGAGGTAATACAGCGGGAGGAAAAAGGAGCGGCAGGCGTGATGAATCGCGATCAGAGATCGGTGGTGCCTGTTCGTATTTCTGAGGTTACTTTCAGCCATGAAGCCCGTATCAACACACACGACCAGGAACTCAACCGCGTTTTAGGCGGCGGACTTGTACCGGGTTCGCTCACCCTGATCGGCGGGGAACCGGGAATCGGCAAATCGACCCTGATGCTTCAGGTTGCCCTGAAATGCAAAGACCAGAAAATCCTTTACATCACCGGAGAGGAGAGCGACCAGCAGATCAGGATGAGGTCGGAACGGCTCAAAATAACCCACGACAACTGCTTTATTCTTACCGAAACCAATACACAGGCGATTTTCAGGCACCTTGAAACACTCAGGCCCGGAATCATTATCGCCGATTCCATTCAAACCCTGCAAACAGACCTGATCGAATCGTCGGCGGGCAGTGTTTCCCAAATCAAGGAGTGTGCGGCCGAGATGCAGAAATATTCAAAAAACACCAACACCCCGGTTTTCCTCATCGGGCACATTACCAAAGATGGCAGCCTGGCCGGACCGAAGGTTCTCGAACATATGGTTGACACTGTACTGCAGTTTGAAGGGGACCGAAACTACGGTTACCGCATTCTGCGATCGTTGAAAAACCGCTTCGGATCCACCTCCGAACTGGGCATTTATGAAATGAATGATAACGGGCTGCGTGAGGTATCGAATCCCTCTGAAATCCTTCTCAGCCAGCGCGACGAAGCTGTGAGCGGCATTGCCATTGCAGCCATGATGGAGGGGCAGCGCCCGATGCTCATTGAAACCCAGGCACTCGTAAGTTCTGCGGTGTATGGAACCCCCCAGCGTTCCACCACCGGCTTTGATGCGCGGCGGTTGAACATGCTGCTCGCCGTGCTCGAGAAACGCAGCGGATTCAAACTGGGGCACAAAGATGTTTTTCTCAATATTGCCGGGGGCATCAGGGTTGAAGACCCGGCCATCGACCTGGCTGTGGTGGCGGCAGTGCTCTCGTCAAACCAGGACACCCCGGTTGACTCCAAAACCTGCTTTGCCGCTGAAGTTGGACTCAGTGGAGAGATCCGGCCGATCAACCGTGTGGAACAGCGTATTTCGGAGGCTGACAAACTGGGATTCGGACGGATTTTTATCTCCAAATATAACACCAGGGGGCTGGATGCCAAGAGGTACACCATTCAAATCATCCCGGTGACCCGAATTGAAGATGTTTACAGGAAGTTGTTCTCCTGACAGGCGGCGAACAAAACTAAAGACCTTCAGAAGATTCCAGCTCCTTTAAAATCCTTGTGACGTCTTCCTCCGTAGAGGTCAGTTTTGATTTGCAGATTTTGATCAGCAGCGCGGCCCGCTTTACTTTTTCTGATAATTCGTCAACGGAAATTTCTCCTCCTTCAATTTCAGAAACAATATTCTGAAGTTCTTCATAGGCCTTACTGTAATCCGGTTCTTTATTCATTGCTTTCATTTTTATTTACCGATTGTGTCGTACTTATGATGTTCCCGTCAGCCAGGATGGTTTTAATGACTGTGCCCCCTGTTACCTCTTTGACTGATTTCAACGCTTTTCCACCAACCAGCGTGATGCTGTATCCCCGGTTAAGCACATTCACCGGATCAAGCAATTCAATGCTCTTCGACATTCCCGTGATTTCTTTCTCCTGGTTATGAAGGAGGTTGATGGCCTTTGCAAAGACCTGCAGGATATCCCTTTCCCGTCTTCGTTGCAGGAAATAGGCTGATTGCTGCCGGAGCGCTTTTACCTCCTGCACAATTTCATTCCTGTTCCGGGCCAGCCGGGAAAGGGTTACCGACCTGAAATACCTGGCCGTGCCCAGTATCCGTGTTTTTTCATCCTGCAGCCGCCTGGTCAGTTTGCCGATGATCATCTCCCGGGCGTTTTTTACCGGCACCGAGAAATTATGAAACTTCTGTATCAGGAAATCAGCCAGTTCCGTAGGCGTGATGGCATTTTTAAACGCCACCATCTCTGCTACCGTTTCATTGGTGGAGTGGCCGATGCCGGTGATGACCGGAAGCGGGAACAATGCGATTGCCCTTGCCAGGTCGTAATGGTTGTAGCATGTCAATCCCACATCGCCCCCACCCCCGCGAATGATCGCCACGGCATCGAAGTGGTGTTTTACATAACGGATGCGCTCCATTTGCCCGATAATGGAATTTACCGCATTTTCACCCTGCAGCAGGGCCGGGAACAACATGTGAAAAAAGGAATATCCCCAGTCGTTGCCATCTATTACCTTGCAAAAATCGGCATACCCTTTACTGGTTTCAACCGAAATGATGGCGATCCGCTTGGGAAGCAACGGCAATGACAACCCTTTGTTTGTATTGAAAATGCCTTCCTTCCTGATTTTTTCGATGGTTTGCTGCTTCTCCTTCTCCAGTTCGCCCAGCGACCACGATGGATCTATATCCAGGATCCTCAAACTCAGTCCATACACGGGATTGTAGGTGATCTTTGCGCAAAACAGGATTTTGATCCCGTTTTTCAGCGGTTCGTGCAGCACATCCAGAAAATGGTCATTGATCCTCTGAAAATCATCCCTCCATATGGTGGACCGCATTTCCGCCACAATCTTCCCATCGGTTTTCTCCACAAGGTCGGGATAGCAATGCCCCGAATGGGGGTAATGGTTCAGCTTGTTCATTTCGGCCTTGATCCAAAATGAACTCGTATACCGCTCAGCCAGTGTTTTCTGTATGCTCAGCGTTACCTCCGACAACAAAAATATAGTACGGTTACTTATTTTTTCCGGCATCTTGACTATATGTTATCTCCCTCTTCATTGCTCATTGCTCATTGCTCATTTATTAAGGCACAATCAAAACACTGAGGCACTGAGAACACTTAGGAACACTCAGGAATAAAGGTAACCATTCTTTTTAGATTCTCAGTGTTTCTTAGTGACCTCAGTGTCTTAGTGGTTTTTGAAGGATCACACACCAGCTGCACGGATAATATCTGCAAAGATACCTGAAGCGGTTACGTCTGCCCCGGCGCCGGCACCTTTTATCACCAACGGCTGCTGTACATAGCGGTTTGTATAAAACAGCACCACATTGTCCTTGCCGTACAAATGAAAAAGGTCGTGGTCCTTACCGATGTGCTGAAGACCCACAGAGGCCTGCCCGCAATCGAGGCTGGCGACAAACTTCAGCTTGCACCCTTTTTCTGCGGCCTCCCTGTACAATGTTGCAAAATGCGCTTCATGCTTCTCCATCTCGCGGTAGAAACTGGCAACATCCCCTTCCATGCACGATTCCGGCAGGAATGAATTGCTTTTGATCTGCTGCATTTCCATCCTGTAACCCGCTTCGCGCGACAAGATCAGGATTTTCCGCATCACATCGGTGCCGCTCAGGTCAACGCGCGGATCGGGTTCAGCATATCCCTCATCCTGGGCTCTTTTAACAATTTGTGCAAACGGGATGGTGCCGTCGTAATTGTTGAACACAAAGTTGAGGGTACCCGACAACACCGCCTCTATCCGGTTCACTTTATCGCCGCTGCGCATCAGGTCGTTCAGGGTTCCGATGATTGGCAAACCAGCGCCCACATTGGTTTCAAACAAGTATGATGTACTGAATTCGCGGGCCAGGAGTTTCAGCAGGGCAAAATTTTCGTAGGACGAAGAACTGGCAATTTTATTGCAGGCAACCACTGCCACACTTTTTCTCAACAGTGATCCATAGTAATTGGTCACGGGTTCGCTGGAGGTCACATCCACAAAAACGGAGTTACGCAGATTTTTCTGCTCTATGAAAGAGATGAACTCTTCCAGTACCATTGCAGTACCATGGTTTAACTGCTCCTTCCAGATATTCAGATCGATTCCTTCTTCATTCAGCACCATTTGACGGCTGTTGCACATTCCAACCACCCGCAGTTGCAGGCGAAGATGCTCAAGCAGGTATTGCTGTTGTTTCTGCAATTGCGACATCAACCGGCTTCCCACGTTTCCCACCCCGGTTACAAACAGGTTCACCTGCTTGTAAGCCGTTTCAAAAAACTCTTCGTGCAGCACATTGATCGCTTTTTTCACATCCACCGTATTGATGACCGTTGAGATGTTTTTCTCCGATGAACCTTGTGCAATGGCCCGGATATTCACGCTGTTGCGGCCCAGCGCCCCGAACATTTTACCGCTGATGCCGGTGTGGTTTTTCATGTTATCCCCCACCAGTGCGATAATGGAGAGGCCTGTTTCCAGTTGAAGCGGTTCCACTTTGCCGGCAATAATTTCATTGGCGAATTCCTCGTCCACCGCTTTACGCGCCCTTTCGGCATTCACATCGTCAATGGCAGCGCAAATGGAGTGTTCCGATGAGCTTTGGGTGATCAGGATGACATTGATTTTCTCCTCCGACAGTGCACCGAACAACCTCCGGGAAAACCCGGGAATGCCCACCATGCCGCTTCCTTCGAGGCTCAGAAACGCTATTTTTCCCATACTGGATATTCCCCGCACCATGTTTTTATTTTCCGACACCGTACTTTCAATCAGGGTGCCGTACTCATCGGGGGCAAAGGTGTTTTTAATCCAAACCGGGATCTCTTTGTTCATGACAGGCTGGATGGTTGGCGGATAAATGACCCGTGCCCCGAAATGCGACAGTTCCATCGCCTCCTTATATGAAATGTAGGGGATGGCCTTTGCATGGGTAACCATCCGCGGGTCGGCGGTCATCATACCACTTACATCAGTCCATATTTCAAGCACGGTGGCATGGCAGGCGGCAGCGACAATGGCTGCGGTATAATCCGATCCTCCCCGCCCGAGTGTGGTGGTAACTCCGTGAACATCTGCGGCAATAAAACCCGGAACCACATAAAGTGCTGCCGGCTGCTGAGCCAGGCAACGGGTTAGTTTCTCCTGAATAAAATCAAAATCAGGTGCAGCAAATCCAAAACCTGAATCGGTGCGGATAAAATCACGTGCGTCGAGCCACTGGCAAGGGATCTGCATGGAGTTGAAAGCGGCGGAGATGATAACAGACGATAATAGTTCGCCATTACTTACGATGCTGTCCTGTGTACGGGGAGAAAGTTCGCGCAGCAGGTACACAGCTTCGCAGATGTGCCCGAGTTCACCACACTTTTCCTTTACCAGGCTGAGCAAATTGTCGTGAGGGTTTTCCCCGAAAAGCTCTTTCACCACCTCCAGGTGCCTGTTTTCAAATTCCGTTAACCGCTCTTTATAAGCGAGGTTGTGGGCGGCAGCCAGTTTACCGGCTTCAATCAATGCATCGGTGGCACCGCCCAGTGCAGAAACCACCACAATGGTCTGATCTTTCAGGCATGCCTTTTGAACGATTTCAATGACTTTTTTTATATTTTGGGCATTGGCCACCGAAGTGCCGCCAAATTTCAATACGTGCATAGGTTAAGATATGAAATGGGGTACAAATATAGAAAGATTAATACGCTGCGGGAGGGTGGTCTATATGGATCAATAGCAAAATACGTATCTTTGTCCTGGCAAAATAACAGATAAAAACACGCATATGCCCTTTATTCCCAAGCTTCTGCTTACATCCGTAGCCATCCTCATTGCAGGGTATTTTTTACCCGGAATCCATGTCGATTCCTTCTGGACAGCCCTGGTTGTTGCCCTCGTACTGAGTTTTCTGAATGTTTTTCTCAAACCCCTGATGGTGTTGCTCACCATTCCGTTTACCGTAATCACCTTCGGACTCTTCCTGCTGGTCATCAATGCGGTTATCATCCTGATTGCCAGTTCCTGGGTGAACGGATTTAAGGTTGACGGATTCTGGTGGGCGATGATCTTCAGCATCATACTCTCCTTTATTTCATCATTACTTGAAAGCCTCGTAAAACACGATGAGAACGCGCGCAATTATTGATAAAACCGAATTAGCTGACGTCATTCAGCGAAGCCAGGTGTGCCATCTTTCCATGGTTGACCTGAACGGCTTGCCCTATGTGCTCCCTATGAATTTCGGGTTTAAAGAGGATGTGATCTACCTTCACGGGGCGCAGCATGGCAAAAAGATCGATATTCTGAAACAACATCCGGAGGTGTGCATCAATTTCACAACCGATCATCTGCTGCGGTATCAGAGTGAAGAAGTAGCCTGCTCGTGGAGCATGAAATACCGCAGCGTACTTTGCTACGGCAAGGCGGAATTTATTTCAGAACCTGAAGAGAAAATCGCGGCATTCCACATCGTCATGTCGCAGTACACAAAAGGCGAATTCAAATTCAATCCCCCGGCAATCCGTGAAGTGTGCGTGTGGAAAGTAAGGGTGACAAAGTTCGAAGGTCGGGCGTATGGCTACTAAAATTTCAGATTTCAGATTTCACAGTTGATCCGGCATAAGAATAACACTGAGGCACTAAGGGCACTTAAGTATCACTTAGGAATAAAGTTAACCAATCTTTTAAGATTCTCAGTGTTTCTTGGTGACCTGAGTGTCTTAAGTGGTTTATAATTGATCAGCAGCATCTTAAATCCGGCATCCAAAACGAAAAAACCGCCCCGGTTTCCCGGGACGGCCTAACCAAACACAACACATATTTATTAATCTTATATTTTAACCAGTTTCATGGTTTCCACATACCCATCAGCCACCACCTTTACAAAGTAGATCCCGACAGGCATATCATAGAACCGGAAATCACGCTGTTTTTCCCCGATCATGGTTTCGCTTAACACCCGTACGCCGTTAATATTGAACACCTCCACCTTCACATTTCCATAAACCTTTTGGCCTTTCTGCACCATTGTAAAATTGCCATTGGTGGGGTTCGGGTAGAGACTGAACGAGGCTCCTTCGGTACCAGGCTGTGTTTCAGGCTGTCCGGTTGCGGTGGCCGGCATCGTAGGTGCTGGTGCGCCGCAATAAGTACCGGTTGAGATGAACCCATGCAGGTAACCCCCTTCAAGTACGGTAGTTCCGGGGAGGAAAACAATATTAACCCCTGCTATGAGGGTTGCGCTGCCGCCGGTCAATACGGTAAACGAAGTACTGCCGCCGGCAACCGTGATGGTATTGGAGGCATTGTAACAGGTATCCATGATGCCCGTAACAGTTCCGGTAACGGTAGTGTTTTCGGGGAGGCCAGGAAGGGTGGTGAAGGTGTTATCTTCGCCAAACACGATAAGCCCGGCAGGTGTAGTGCCCCTGGCCCTGAAATGATAGGTAGTACCGGCAGTCAGGCCTGTAAGGTTAAGACTGATATTTGTCGTATCAAATCCGGTTACGAGTGACGGAGTTGCTCCCAAAGACGAACCATAGGCAAGAGTAGTCCCGTAATCAAAATAGGTGGATAAGAACTCATTGTTTGCCATAACTCTTCCGTTCAAAGTTGCCGTTGTGACGTCAACTGAAGTTGCCTGCTTTGTTTTAACATACGGATCAACCCCAAATTCATATGCCCCCATATCGGGTGGGTTTGTTCTGAGAACATTCAGGATATCTCTTGGCACTGAAGGGAGATAAACACCTTCATTATTGAGTGCTGCAGCAGTTGGATGAAAATCAGTTGCCGAGACAAAGGCCGGGTTAACATTCATTGAATTTACATCCTGTCCGGTTGCACCCTGCCAATCGGCCAGGGTAAGCCTGTCGCTGGTAAGGTATCCAATGTTTGCTCCGATGCCATCCACAAAATAATCGTTGTGGTCGATTGTAGTGAAACAGTTTGGAGAGCTGGTAGTAACGGCATAGCTTTTGGACGCCGGAGAACCGGAAGATGGCTGCATGGAATTTATGAGAATGTTATCACGCAGGTCAATCCCGGTAACAATGTTGGATGTTCCATTTCCTCCAATATAAATGCAGGACGAAACCGTTGCAATTGTAGGAGAAAGAATGTTCCCTCTCATATGGATCGTGTTGTGATAGAAATTAATATTTGCTCCGGAAAAAACAAGGATACCGACAGGGTTGCCACCTGAAATCGAGGCGTTTGACCCAACCGCCTTGAGGTCATATAACACGTTGTCAGAAACCTCCGTCACGGTAGTATTCCCGGCCATATCGAAGTACATTCCCAGCCCGGAATTTCCACCCGTGTGATTCCAGTCATGAATGGTGTTTTTCCTGATCTTAAGATTTGACATTCCTGAAGTAATGTTTATGGCGAAAAGTGCCTGGGGAGGAGCAAGTCCGTCTGCCGGCCCGATAATTTCATTGCCTTCGATGAGCACAGTGTCGCTGTTGTTGATATAAATTCCATGTTGAGCAACATAATTACCTGAAGTCATTGACCCGATTGTGTTCCCGGTAATATTGAGATTCCTTGATTTATTGGCAAGCACTCCGGATAAGGACAGACCATATTTTCCGCTGTTGATATTATTGTTATGGATTGTAACATTGTTATATCCGCCGTTGCCGGTGGTTGTATAGAATGCGATACCCTGTGTATTGTATATCAAATCCTGGCGAGCCTGTAAAACACAGTTCCGGATCTCAATATTGGATGCTCCGATGATACCGTTGTTATAAAGGCCTATTGGGGCAGCGAATCCACCTGCACCCGTGTTCTGAAATGTCATGCTGCGGTCGGTACTGCTGCTGTTGGACCCATCAAAGATCACATATTGTGCCCCGTTCAATGAAATCATACTCCAGTAATTCGGGGAAACACCTTTGTAAGCAGTTGCAAAAAAAGGTGTTACTCCCGTAGCTGGCTTGATCGTAAGTGTATTCGTCGCACTCGCACCAGGAATATTGTTGATGATGATCGGGTAGGTTTCTGCTGAATAAACGTTATCAGTAAGCACCAGGGTTACCGGGCAGGTAATCTCTTTCTGGTTTATATCAGCAATGGCTGCGGTAAGTGTGGGATAGTTCGGCGACACCAGCCCTGCCCCCACGTTGAACGTGCCACATATTCCGCTGATAATGGTGTAGGTGCTGGGTGTGGTAGTCGGCACTGAACACGCGGGAGGACTTGCGGAAAAACCGGCGGCCCCTTTCATCGGGAAAGATCCGATATTTATTGAAGACCATTCGTCCTGCGCAACAATGAAATAGCTGATGACATCCCCCAGGGCAACACCTCCGCCAAAGGTAAAGGTGTATTTATCACCACCGGCTGAAACACCGGTAACATAGTTCCAAACACCCACAGAAGAAGATTTCCAGCAAATTCGTGGCAAACCCAAACCACTGATTGCCACACCGTGAGCATCGGTAATGGTGGCGGTAAGTGTTCTGTCGGTCAGAGAGGAAGTGTTCATGAGTGCACTGTAGAGGATTACCGGCGGGGTTTTATCATCGGGGAGCCCGGCAAATTCATCTGCGCCCATATCGGGGGCAATGGCCGGGAAGGCAGGATTATCGGGATATCCGGCATTGGGAAATCTCGGATCCAGATCGAAATCATGGGTCAGACTTAATGGGGAGGTAAGAATTGCTGCGCTGCTCTCAACCTGGGTAGCCACACTTTCATCTACATGCAGGTTATAAGGTGAAGTGGTTGTGTTTTTAAACGTGGTGTTTTCTGAAACAGAAACACCTTCACGGGGAGATACCCGCTGTTTGTAATCCTGTATGGTTTGATCGGCAGCAGATCCATCGTAGAAAATCAGCCGGTTTGAAGCAGGGACGCCGGCATAATAATTATTATTGTTTGTGGTTCCAGCCAGATTAGCATACCCTGCTGTTTGATATCCAAATGCAACCGTCAGGCCAGATCCTTTTGGAGTAGAGTTGTTAATGACAATGTTGTTCCGGCTTTCGAGAGAAGCCGCTGAGGTTGTAGCAAAAATACCGCAGGTTGTAAACTGTGCACCCGTTGTAGCAGCATCAAGGTAAACGGTATTGTTATAACATCCCATGATGTTGACACCGGAACCACCGAGGTAAATCCCATAGATGGAAGGAGTGGCAGGTGTGCCGGTACCTGAAATTGCAGGCGTTTTCAACTCACTGACGAAATTATTATAAATATAAAAATTCCCATTGTTTGAAAGACTGGACGCCCATATTCCATATATGGCTCCGGTGGCTCCGTTTGCCTGGATATTCTGCATTTTATTCCGGTAAATGGAACAGG
>CAZVNF010000099.1:12738-14517 GCA_964628215.1 uncultured Draconibacterium sp. | reverse complement strand
AGGATGTCGATTTTCATACTGCCATCCTGTCCCGTGTGAGAATGTAGTTCTTCCACCAAATGCTCAATGGAATGAATATCCGCAAAGTCAACATGAAACATGTGCACATCGGGGTTCCCTGAAAGTTTTTTTACTTTTTCGCCCATAGCAGGGATGCCGCTTCTGCAGGCCATTACCACCTTCGCGCCTCTTTTCGCGCAATCAACGGCAATGGCAAATCCAAGGCCGGAGCTGGATCCGTCAACCAGCACGGTTTTACCATCCAGCCTGTCTGTGGACTTTAACTCCCCTGCAGGCACCTGTTTGCGGAACAGGTCTTTGATTCCCGTTAATGTGGCAGAAACCGGGTTGTTATATTTTTTACGCGTGTTGTGAGCCATAATGTTCAGAAATAAATTGTCCGTACCTCGATGTATGCTTTTCAATGTCTGCATCTGTAATTCCGAAATCAGCCATGGAATATTGATGAGTGCCATGTTTGCGGTGCGGATTTTCCAGTTCATGGCGTTGAAACTGTTCTGTAAGCGATGGAGTGAGCCCGCCATTCAGCCGGTATATTTTTTCCAGTTCGGTGATTGAATCGGTGATAAGGTTTCTATAAAAAATGTCGGTGAATTTCGTGGTATTACCTCCCTTAAGCCGGTAATCGAGTGCCTGGTTGAGCATGTAGCCGATCTTGCGCACCCAATGGCCGGCCACCTGCCTTTCATCCACCCGGTCGCTGAAGATCATCCTGTTGTAGGTAACCATGCTTAAAAATGAGGGCACCGACTCCTGCAGGTTTCGGTGCGGCCACAGAAAATGCACCTCCCCGAAATGCTTTTCAATCAGGTGAGGGAATTCAAGGTGATGGGGTGTTTTAAGCACCCAGCGTTTCGCAGGCCTGATCCATTGCAGAAATTTCAGCAGTTTCACGGCATAGGCATAGGCCTCCGACTGATCGGTGCTTTCGAGCCAGGAAGCGTAGGAGGGCACATGCATCATGGCTTCCGGCGTGGTGCTCATAAAACTCACATCGAGCATCAGAATATCCTCTTCCGGCTGCATGGCATCGATGGGGTGGATGGCAAAAAACCCGGGCGACATGATTTTCAGGGCTTTGACGGAGGTGTTGGCGATGGAGATGCGGTTGTCTTTGGGGTGGGGGTAATTTTTGGTAAACGGGTAAACAGGTGAGACGGTGAGCCGGTGAGCGGGTGAACTGGTGAGCGGGTGAGCGGGTGAATTGGTGAGCCGGTGAGCGGGTGAAAGGTCGTAGAGGGAAAGGTCGGTGGGGACGGGGTTTATTACTTCCCAGCTGGGGATAACGCGATGGTCTGGGTCTTCGGCGAGCAGGCGTTGCAGTTTGGTGGTGCCGGTGCGTTGAAGTCCTACAATGATCCAGGCGGGATAGAGTTCCTGTTCCAGTATCTGCGGGTGTTTTTTGAAAAAATATTCTGCCCTCAGGCGGATGCTCAGCAAACTGACAAACCGCTCCCGGGTTATAAAACGCCCGATGGGGTGCAGGTCAGCTTCTTCATTGGCAGATTTCAACAACCGTTCAAGAGGCAAATCATTAAAATCCTTTCCAAGATCCTGCAAACCAGTCACTTTTCTTGCCGCCCGAATCAATTCATCCTTCTCCAGCCGTATCTTTGTTCCCAAAAAATATATTTCCTTCCACCCCTGGTTCAGCGCCCTGAACCAAACCGGACTTTTCCGAAAACTCCTGTCATTCGCCATTTGCAACCCACTTAAAACTTAATACTTTTTATACCTCACCCCCAACCCCTCTCCGAC
>CAZVNF010000099.1:1563-12638 GCA_964628215.1 uncultured Draconibacterium sp. | reverse complement strand
CTTTTTATACCTCACCCCCAACCCCTCTCCGACACGGAGCAGAGCTTTTTATACCTCACCCCCAACCCCTCTCCGACGCGGAGAGGGGAGCAGGTGCACCAGAGTATATGGTGCAATCCTTAAAACTTAAAACTCACCTTCCTGCATCCTGGCTCAACCATTTCCGCTCCTTCCGCCAGTCTGTACCATCTCCACAACATGGTTCCTTCGCTGTGGCCGCAGGTATTGATCCAGTTTGGTTTTTCCGGGTCGTTATGCGCCACGATCACACGCACTGAACCGTCTGCTTCATATTGTGCGGACGATTTATTGATACATATTGTAAAATACCGGTAATCAAGTGATTCCATCCAGTAATTGTTGAGCTGAAAATTCCAGGAATCACAGTCAGGCGGCTTTACTTCGATTATAAGGGATTCGTTCGGTGCCAGTTTCCAATGGCTGTGATAATAGATGATATTCACATCACCGCCGGCTGCATTCGACACGGCAGGGTCAAACAGCGGCAGCTTGTTGGTATGTTTCTGAAAGCCGTTGGCCCATTTGGCGAACATCATTGAAGCGCCGGCCACAAACATCGATGCCGTTTGAAGGCCTTCATCTATCATGGCCGGGGTAACCGGATCAGGAGCAATACGGCCGTCGAGGTTTTCAATGGTCACTTCTGCCGGAGTTTCTGCAAACCTGTTCAAAAATGTCTGCCTCACCATGACCATGGTTGTGTCAGGTTCGGTTTTCAGCCAGTTTTTCCCTGAAGGAGTATGACTCAGGATGATCTCAAAACTGCCATCCGCTTCCAGCTTCAGGTCGCGATGTTCCAGTGCTCCGCAGGGAGCCAGTCCACCGGTGGTTCCGTAATTTCCGTTCTGCGTGAAAAAACCAATATAATGGACCGTATTTCTCTTTCCGCGCAGGCGGTAGGTATATTTCCCGTTGATCTGCGCATTGAAATAGTAATTATCTGGGTTATCGGCTCCCAGTTTCACCGTTTCATGAGCCATGCGGCGCAGCACCGGGAAGGCCGGGTCGCAGTATTCAACAAAAGCTTCCAGCCCTCCGCGTGTCAAACGGGAAAGGTAACGCAACCCCTCAGCCTGGTTAAATGCATCGCGCGGGGCACCCGGGTACATCAGCGAAGCGCCTG
Source organism: uncultured Draconibacterium sp. (assembly GCA_964628215.1). Taxonomy (GTDB): domain Bacteria; phylum Bacteroidota; class Bacteroidia; order Bacteroidales; family FEN-979; genus CAIVAT01. The sequence goes on along the minus strand of CAZVNF010000099.1, from coordinate 11,494 downwards.
CAGTTTTCAGGTTATCACAAAAATCCTCCCACGATTTACCGGTCACCACCCGTTGTGCATGAACATCGGCCTCTGTCTTCCCGCGAAGCTTCATCCCGATGCGGCGGAAGGTCTTTAATAGCCTTAAAAAGAGAAATAACAGTTTTCTCATGTTGAAAATAATTTCCTATCATTGCAGCGTCGGCAAAGATAGATAAATCATGGCAACCAGACGGAACCATTACGGAAATTGGGCATTGGTGGCGGGTGCGGCAGAGGGCATCGGGGAAGGGTTTTGCACCTCCCTGGCCGAAAAGGGGTTCAACATCATCCTGGTGGATCAGAATGCAGCAGCCATGAGTGATCTTGCCATCAAACTCGCCAGGAATTACCCCATTCAAACATACGAACTGCTCCTTGACCTGGCACTGCCCGATGCGGCGAAACAATGCCTGGAGGCGGCTGAAGAAAAAGAGTGCCGGTTGCTCATATATGTTGCCGCCTACAGCCGGGTGAGCCGCTTTCATGAACTTGATGTGGATGATCTTGACAGGTTCCTGGCAGTAAACACATATACGCTCCTGCACCTGGTGCATGGCTTTTCAAACAAACTGATCCACGATGGCACTACCGGCGGGATCATCCTGGTGTCATCCCTGGCCGGTTTGATCGGACCTAAGTTTGTGGGCACCTATGCCGCCACCAAAGCCTTCAGCATCCGGCTCACCGAAGCCCTGCATGATGAACTGAAAGAACAAGGCGTCGACATCACTGTGTGCTGTGCAGGAACCGTTTCTACGCCCACTTACTGGAAAGGCAAACCCAGCTTCGAAAAAATGAAACCGCCCATCATGCAGCCCGCGGATGTGGCGCGTTATGCGTTGGGCAAACTTGGAAAGCAAACGATCTGTATCCCGGGAAGGACCAACCGGCTGCAGTATTTCTTTTTACTGAACCTGATCCCGCTGAAACTGGCCCGCCGATTGGTGAACAATGCGATGGAAAAGATGTATGGATATAATAAATTCTGATTAAGCGCAATTATACCAGTAAACCGAGGAAATCAGAAATATTAAATGGGCTCACTCAAAAAATTAATTCAGTTTTCCGTATTACCTTTTGATGATAAACCCGATTAAGCATTAAGTTGCTTATGAATTACCCCGGACTTCAGTCCGGGTGCAGAACAGGAACAGGAAAGCCGGGTTTCAGGCTAAAGCCTGGGGTCAGCCAGTTTTGCCGGGCCCCCGGACTAAAGTCCGGGGTAATTCATATGGGTGACATACAAGCCTTAGTGAGATTTCCCGATCAGCTCAAAAATTACTGGTACGATTGTGCTTCAATCAAATAATAAATAGCTTAACTTTACATCTCTGCATTTATCTCGGAATACTTTACCGAAAAAACTCTCCCACTATGAAACACCTCCTCAAAACCGGCTTCCTGGTAATCTTTTTAACCATCACAGGTATTTGCGAAGCCACGGAAACCAGTGCGGGCAATTACACAAACGCTTACACACTCTATCCTCCACTTAGTTTTACAGGATCAGTCATTGAATGTAACAGCTATCTTCAATGGCAAAAACCACAACTGCCGGGAGGAGCAACTCCTGCAGGACTTCTGGGCTATTTCATTTACCGCGACGGGATTATGGTTTTCTATATTCCGGGAGGTGAAAACCTTTTCTTTTATGATTACAACCTGGAATATGCAACCTATACCTACACGATCACCGCCAATTATGACCTTGCACCCTACGGCATTCCCGGCCAGTTTGGGGAATCAACTCCTGCAGGACCGGTTTCAGTCTTTATTAATTGTTCCATGGGCATGCCCTTTTATGAGCCCTGGGATGTGGGTACATTTGCTTTTCAAAACTGGCAATTCAGTCCGGCACAAGGAAACTGGACCATCAACACCCTGCAGGGGAACCCCGCCCCTGCTGCATTTTTCACAGGAACACCGGCAGTTCAGAATTATGAAGTCACCTTGAAAAGCACTTTATTGCCTTGCGAGCCCTGGGTTTGCGCTGACATTTACCTGGAGTTTGATTATCAACTTACAGATATTGCTGCCGGGGGAACAGAGAAACTGATTGTTGAATACTTCACCGACAATACCTGGTTCCCGGTAGTTGAAATTCAAAATGCAGGTTCAACCGGGTGGATTCATCAGAAATCAGACATATCGCTGGCCGGAGGTAACTCATGCCGGCTTGGGTTCAAAGTTTCCGGTACCAGCAGCGCCAATATCAGCAGCTGGGCAGTTGACAACATCCGGTTGACCCCGGTCTGCAAAGGTCCCGGGGGCTGCAGCTACACCAAATCCGGAAATGTGGTCCACCTTTTCTGGCAACCTCCCCCATGCAGCAATCCCATGTTGTTTGCCGGATACAATGTCTTCCGCACCCTGAATGCAACCGGAGAACCTCCGTTTGTAAAATTAAACAGCAGTCTGATTCAATCACTGGAATATGATGATGCAATTCCATCAACTATTTTAAATGCACATTACCGGTATGTTGTAACATGCGTTCAAAAAAATCTTGCCACAAATGAAATTTTATGTGAAGCCCCCTGCGATACTCTGGTGGTGGATTATATCAGCGGAATAGCGAAAAAGGATCTGACGAGTCTGCAAATCAATCTGAACACGGTTTCCGGGAAAATAACAGTTCAAAGCGGAAGCCCCGTGGAACAATGTGAATTGTATAATTGCATGGGACAACTGATTAAAACCATCCCGGGTGAAAAAAGAGAGGAAATCACTATTCCGGTTTCAACCCTGCGTTCGGGTATTTACCTGGTAAGCATAAAAAATGCATCAGGTACTTTCGTGAGGAAAGTTACGCTGATGCATTGAGGGAATGACGAATATGAGAATGACGAATATGCGAATGACGAATGGGGTGCTGTTATTCGTTTAGCGGTCTTCCAATGCTGTATATCCCCTGGCCGGTTCTACCGTTTTATAGGCAGGGCGAATGATCCGTCGTCCGCTGATCATCTCCTCCAAACGGTGGGCACACCATCCGCTGATGCGGGAAATGGCAAACAACGGGGTGTACAGTTCCTTGGGTATTTTAAGACATTCATACACAAATCCGGAGTAGAAATCGACGTTGGGGGAGATGAGTTTATCCTGGGTGCCTTTGAATTCATAGAAAATCTCAGGTCCGATGCGTTCGATGGCTTCATACAACGCCATTTCATCCTCCCTGCCTTTTTCAATCGACAGCAGCCTGGCTTTTTCTTTCAGCAGGATGGCCCTGGGGTCGGAAACAGTATATACTGCATGTCCGAAGCCGTAAATTTTCCCTGATTTGTCGTGAACCTCTTTCCGGGTGATTTTACGCAGGTATTCGGCAACTTCATCATCATTGGCCCAGTTCTTTACGTTGGCCTTGATATTTTCCATCATCTCGATCACCTGGAGGTTTGCGCCGCCATGCAAAGGCCCCTTCAGCGAACCAATGGCTGCCACGATAGCCGAATAGGTATCGGTGCCGCTCGAACTGACCACGCGGGTGGTGAAGGTAGAGTTGTTACCCCCGCTGTGCTCGGCATGCAGCACCAGTGAAAGGTCAAGCAGTTCGGCTTCCAGGGCAGTGTAATCATTTCCCTTAAGCATGTAAAGGAAGTTCGCTGCTGTACTTAATTTCTTATCCGGATACCGCACCGTGAGGGTGTCATAATAAATCAGGTGACGCATGGAATGATACGAATATACCGCGATGGTCGATATCTTGGCAATGAGGCTGATCGATTGCCTCAGGATGTTTTCAATCGAGGTATCGTCGGCCTTCTCATCCAGGGTGTACAGTGCCAGGATCGACCGGGCAAGCATGTTCATGATGTCCTTTCCCTTCATGGTGAGGATCATGTCGCGGTTGAAATTTTCAGGAAGGGCGCGAAGTTCGGCAAGCCCGTCGGAAAATTTGTCAAGTTCATCCTTTACAGGCAGCCTGCCGAAAAGTAAAAGGAATACCGTTTCGTCGAAACCCGCACGTTTGGCAGCCTGGCAGCCATGTACCAGGTCGCGGATATCAATTCCGCGGTAGATCAGTTTGCCGTCAATGGCTTCGAGCTTGTCATTGATCTTTTCATAGCCTACCACACTGCCAACGCGTGTGAGCCCTACAAGCACACCGGTGTGATCGGCATTGCGCAAGCCACGTTTCACGTCAAATTGTTTGAACAGGCTCTCTTCTATTGTACAGGACTCTTCGGTCAGTTTTGCCAGGTCCTGGAGGAATTCAGCGATTATCATATGTTTCTGTTTTAAAGGGTTTTCATGTAATTAAGTGCACTTCCTGCTTTGAACCAGTGGATTTGCTGGTCACTGTAACTGTGATTGATTTCAATTACTTCTTTTGTACCATCTGAATGGCAGAGGTTGAGGGCCAGGGATTTCCCGGGGGCAAATGTGTCTAGCCCAAGCAGGTCGAACGTATCGTCCTCCCTGATTTTATTGTAATCTGCCGGGTCGGCAAAGGTGAGCGCGAGCATCCCCTGTTTCTTCAGGTTGGTTTCGTGGATCCGGGCAAATGATTTCACCAGCACCGCCAAAACCCCGAGATGACGCGGTTCCATGGCGGCATGTTCGCGGGAGGATCCTTCACCATAGTTTTCATCCCCGATAATGATGGTCGGGACACCTTTGGCTTTATAATACCGGGCTGTTTTCGACACTTCGCCATATTCGCCGGTATCGGGGTTTTTAACTGCATTGGTCTTGTCATTGAAGAAGTTGACCGCTCCCATCAGCAGGTTGTTGGAAATATTATCGAGATGTCCGCGGAATTTCAGCCAGGGACCCGCCATGGAAATATGATCGGTGGTGCATTTCCCCTTTGCCTTGATCAGTAAACGCATTCCGTGAATATCCTTTCCATCCCAGGGAGTAAATGGTTCGAGAAGTTGAAGCCTGTCGGAATCGGGACTTACACTGACCGTTACCCCCGAGGCATTTTCGGGTGGCGCCAGGTAGCCAGCATCTTTTACCTCAAATCCATTGAGCGGAAGTTCTTCTCCACTGGGTTCGTCAAGCCTTACATGCTGCCCGGATTCATTAACAAGGTAATCCTTTAACGGATTAAAGGTAATGCTTCCTGCCAGTGTAAGCGCGGTTACAATTTCAGGTGAAGCAATAAAACTATGGGTTCCGGCATTGCCGTCGTTGCGTTTGGCAAAATTCCGGTTAAATGAATTAAGTATGGAATTCTTGCGGCCGGGATCGTCCATTTTCCGCGACCATTGTCCGATGCACGGGCCACAGGCATTGGCCATGATCACCCCGCCAATATCATTAAAAACCTCAAGCAGCCCATCGCGTTTGCAGGTGTAGCGAATCTGCTCCGAACCGGGGGTAACGACAAACTCCGCCTTTACTTTCAGTTTTTTTTCGCTGGCCTGTTTTGCGACAGAGGCGGCGCGGGAAATGTCTTCATAGGATGAATTGGTGCAGGAACCGATCAACCCCACTTCCAGGGTTTCAGGATAGTCGTTTTCTTTCACGAATGCCTTGAATTCAGAAATCGGATGTGCTATATCCGGAGAAAATGGTCCGTTGATATAGGGTTCTACCTCTGAAAGGTTGATCCGGATGAACTGATCATAATATAATTCAGGATTCGCACGCACTTCGGTATCCGGTGAAAGGTACCCGGCATAATTATCCGCAAGGGCTGCTACTTCCTTCCGCCCGGTGGCTTCGAGATAAGCCTTCATTTTGGCATCATAGGCAAATACGGAACAGGTTGCCCCGATTTCGGCGCCCATATTGCAGATGGTTCCTTTGCCTGTGCAGGAGAGGGATTCGGCCCCTTCGCCAAAATATTCAACGATAAAGCCGGTTCCGCCTTTTACTGTAAGGATTCCGGCAATTTTGAGAATCACGTCTTTCGCGGAAGACCAGCCGGATAAGTTCCCGGTAAGTTCAATCCCGAGTACTTTAGGCATCTTTAATTCCAGCGGCATCCCCGACATTACATCAACGGCATCGGCCCCGCCAACTCCAATGGCCACCATGCCAAGTCCGCCGGCATTGGGCGTGTGCGAATCCGTTCCAATCATCATACCACCCGGGAAGGCATAATTTTCAAAGATCACCTGGTGGATGATCCCGGCGCCGGGTTTCCAGAATCCGATGCCATATTTGGCCGAAACAGTTTCAAGGAAGTCGTACACCTCCTTGTTTTGAACCATGGCGGTGGCAAGGTCGGTCTTAACTCCAAGCTGCGCCTGGATAAGATGGTCGCAATGTACGGTTGAAGGAACAGCTGCCGTGTCGCGGCCTGCTGTCATAAACTGTAAAAGTGCCATTTGCGCTGTGGCATCCTGCATGGCGACCCTGTCGGGCGAAAAATTGACATAATCAACTCCCCGATGATATGGCCCGGCTGGATTCAGATCAGATAAATGGCCGTAAAGTATCTTTTCAGTCAGGGTCAATGGCTTGTCCATTAGCAATTTTGCATGGGCAACGCCCCTTGAAATTTTTTCGTATGTACTATGTATTAATTTAGTATCCAGCAACATAAATAAATTTTTGAAATGTAAACCAAATGATATATTTAGAATTGTAAATGTAAAAAGAAAAATGGAACGGAACAAATTTATCCAAAAACAGTTCGAATTAAAATGTTGACCGTCTTTTTTTAAATTTGCATTTCGTGAAAGAACAAGTGTCGTTATGAAATCAAACCGTTATGCGTGAACTCTATCAAAAAAACAAACTTTTTTTCCTGATTCTTATTGTCGCTGCAATCGGATATCTCGTGTGGTATTTCGCTGAAATTGTCATTTTTATTATTGTAGCCGGTGTGTTGTCCATTATCGGCTCCCCCCTGGTTGACCTGTTTGACAAGATAAAAATTGGCAAATTCAGATTTCCGCACATTCTGAGTGTAATAATGACACTTTTTTTGATTCTGCTTCTGTTTTTCGGTATGTTCAGCCTGTTCATACCGTTGGTATTGAACGAGGCCGCCATGATCAGCAACATCGACGGCAAGCAGATTGCAATGTTTTACCAAACCGAAGCGGCGGCTTTACAGCATACGCTGATACATCTGGGGATCATGCCACGGGGGGCTACCATCGAATCAACCGTAAAGCACGCTGTGCTGAAAATTATTGATTTTGGCATGTTTTCCAACATTTTGTCTTCCATCATTTCATTTACAGGCAACTTCTTCTTTAACCTTTTTTCAATTGTGTTTCTCTCCTTTTTCTTTTTGAAAGACAACAAAATGCTTCCCAGGTTCATCCTCCTGATCACCCCTGAAAAATACGAAGATCAAATCAAAAGTGTGATGTTTAAAAGCAAAGATCTGCTTTCCCGCTATTTCATCGGACTGATTATTCAGATCATTGCAAACATTGTCAGCTATTCGCTGGCCTTGTACCTGGTGGGTGTATCGAATCCGCTGGTAATCGGTTTCTTTACCGGTATCATCATCATTGTTCCCTACCTCGGAGGGATCATCTCGATGCTGATGGGGGTCATCCTTGGGGTAACGGGTGTTATCAGTGCCGGTGAATATACCATGATCATGCCCATGGCCCTCCGCATTATCGGGGCGATGTTTGTAGTTCAAACTATCGACAACAACATATTCGCCCCGCTGATCCAGGGAAAAAGTGTGAAAGCACATCCTGTTGAAATTTTCCTCGTGGTAATTGCTGCTGCAAGCATTGGCGGGATTGCCGGAATGATCGTTGCAGTGCCGGTGTATGGTTTTGTAAAAATAGTTGCACATGAATTTCTGAGTAATTTCAGGATTGTTCGTCATATCTCGGAAAAAAGTTAACTTTACAAGATTGTTCATGGTAAAAATTTCCCAAAATGGCTAATTCAGGTTCGAAAGTATTGCTTGCCGCCCTGGTGGGTGTCGCAGCCGGTATCGGGGTGGGGATGCTCATTGCCCCGGCAAAAGGATCCAAAACCCGTAAGCGTCTTAAAAAGCGCATCATGGGTATTGCCGATATGATGCAGGACGACCTTTCGGAAAAGGTCACAGCATTTAAAACTGCATTTTCCTCCGGATTAAAGGATGAAATGCCGGATGATGAAGTCTGGACAAAAGGTCCGGAAGAAAAGGAGACCAGGTAATGGAGCCGGGAAGAATTTCAGAAAATGTGACTTTGCTCACAGAAAATCTTAAAGATTATGTGAATCTGAGGGTTGACCTGGCAAAGCTGATTCTCACCGAAAAGTTGGCCAGGCTTACTTCGTTTTTCCTTATCTCTGTTATTTTCTTTATCCTGGCGATGTTCCTGCTGTTGTTTCTTTCTCTTTCATTCGTATTCTGGTTTGGGAACGATATCGGGCCGGCATGGCTGGGTGCCCTGATAATTACAGCAGTGTATGTCCTCGGTGGCGTGTTGATTTACGTAAAGCGACATCAGTTCTTTATCAATCCGCTGGTCTCCCATTTAACTAAAATCCTGATGGAGGAAAAAGATGAAAACGAGTAAGCGATACAAAGTTCAGCCTGGAAAAATCCATTCGCTTGAGGACCTCAGCCTGGAAAAAAAGCGGCTGCGTTTTGAAATCATGAAAACAGAGGAAAACATCCATTCCGGCTACCGGCATATTCTGGAGGCACTTACATTTAAGAACATTGCCACCTCCGTGATCCAGGATTTTTCATCTACTTCTACAGTAGTATCAAAGCTGTTCTCTTTCGGAAAATCGGTCATGGCCAAACGAAAGAAAAAGAAACACGATAAGTTGAAAGAATCTGCCGGCGATTCCGAGTCATGATCCTATTTTTCGCCAGGGGCTTCAACCTTTTGAAAATCATTTCGGGCTATCTTATTTCCCGGATTACCAAACAGGTTGTTCATTGGGGAAATCCGGTTGCTGCAAGTTTTGAACCCACCAACAGGTGTAATCTGCACTGCCCTGAATGTCCGGCCGGATTAAAAACGCTTACCCGTAAATCCGGAGACATGTCACCCGGATTATTCCAGTCTGCCATCAATTCGTTATTGCCGCATCTATCCTACCTGACCCTCTATTTCCAGGGAGAACCATACCTGAGCAAAAATTTCTTCGACTTTATAGCTTTCGCCCGGTCAAATCGGATATTTGTAGCTACTTCTACGAATGGCCACTTCCTGGACGAACTTTCTGTTAAAAAAACCGTTGAATCCGGACTTAACCGGCTGATTATTTCTGTGGATGGAGCCGATCAGGAAAGCTACCAAACTTACCGCAAGGGAGGCGATTTTGACAGGGTTATTTCGGGAATCCGTTTACTGGTCAACGAAAAAAAACGACTGAAAAGCCATACCCCGCAAATCATATTGCAGTGCCTCGTTCTCAAATCAAACGAACATCAGCTGGATGAACTCAGGAGACTGGCAAAAGAACTGGGAGTGGACAAATTGGAATTTAAAACTGCCCAATTCTATGATTACGAGAATGGCAACCCGTTAATGCCGGAAAATCCAACGTATTCAAGGTATCGGCAAGAAACAAAGTTACAGCATCCTGCCCATTCCGGCCTTCAACCTGATGTTCACCCGTTCACCGGTTTACCCGCTCACCCGTTTATACTGAAACACCGCATGCCCAACTCCTGTTTCCGCATGTGGAGCTCGTGTGTGATCACCTGGGACGGAAAGGTGGTACCGTGCTGTTTTGACAAAGACGCTGACCATGTGATGGGAGATCTGACAAAACAGAAATTCTCAGATATCTGGAGAGATAAACCCTATGATGATTTCCGGAACAGGATTTTGAAAAATCGGAAATCGGTTGATATTTGCCGGAACTGCACGCAAACTTTTTAGCAACAGGGAAAAATAACGAATAAGAGAATGACGAATAATAGAATGACGAATATGCGAATGACGGAAACTTTTGTCCACCCGTCCACTTGTCCACCCGTCCACTTGTCCACTTGTCCACCCGTCCACCCGTCCACTTGTCCACCCGT
>CAZVNF010000099.1:0-1463 GCA_964628215.1 uncultured Draconibacterium sp. | reverse complement strand
CCCCATGACCATCGAAGCCTGTGTTAACTCCGCCCTCTCAGCAGTTGAAGCCCAACAGGGCGGTGCTGACCGTGTCGAACTCTGTGAAAACCTTCATGACGGCGGAACCACACCCAGTGCCGGGTCAATCCGTTTTGCACGAAAACGACTCCATATCGGGTTGTTTGTGATGATCAGGCCGCGCGGGGGCGATTTCCTGTATTCTGAAGATGAATTTGAAATCATGAAAGAGGACATCCGGGTGGCAAAGGAACTTGGAGCAGACGGAGTGGTTTTCGGAATATTGCTGCCTGATGGCACCATTGATGCGGAGCGTATGAAAGTGCTTGTTGACATTGCCCGTCCCATGGGCATTACCTGCCATCGGGCCTTCGACATGACAGCTGATCCCATTCAGGCAATGGATGACCTTATCAAACTGGGAATTGACAGGATACTCACCTCCGGTCAGCAACCAACTGCGCCGGAAGGAGCCACATTAATCAGGGAATTAATCAGCAAATCAGCAGGACGCATCCTCATCATGCCCGGAAGCGGGGTGAAAGAACACAATGTTTCAGCATTGATAAAGGCTACAGGTGCATCAGAGGTTCACATTCACCTCGATAAACAAGAGCACTCAGGGATGACTTTTAAACGGTCGTCTGTTAAAATGGGAACGCCTGGACAGTCGGAATATGAGTATACAATGACCAGCAGGGAAAGGATAATTGAATTACGATTGAGCAATGAGCAATGAGTAATGAGCAATGAAGAATATATGGTGATGCCGGGGTTGGACGGAACGGTGAGTGATTTTTAAATTACATCAGCCCTGCATTTTTTAAAATTTCACGCAGTTTGGGCTGGTGTTCGGCATAATCGCGAAGGGCGTTTAAGGTTTTTCTGTTTTCCCTTTTAATGGGATCAAGAGAAAGTTTTCGGTCCCAGAAAGCAAAACCAAACACACTTACCATCATCGCAGTAAAAATACCGATAAAGGCCCAGAGAAAATTGAAAAGCTGATCAAAACGTTTGTCAATGGCATCAAACCGGGCATTCATTTCTAGCCGGAGACCGTCAATTTTCGAATCAATTTTAGTATTGAGTACGTCAATTTTAGTATTAAGCCCGTCGACCTTCGAATCGATTTTTGCATCAAGAGCCTCTAATTTTTGTTCTGTCCGGATCATACGGTCGCGGTCTTCCAGCGTAAATTGGACATACATTGTTTCGGCCATGCCAATAAATGGAAGCAAAAGCAGAAACAACATGGTCATTTTTTGAATTGTTTTCATTTTAGATGCGGATTAGGTTTTATTGCTTAATCCGAATTTCAAACAAAGGTAATACAGAAAACAGCAAAAGTTATCAACACCCGTTCTGAATTCTTCTTATTTTTGAAAAAAATCCCCCATGAAAACCCATATTCAGCATTTTGCTTTTTTACAATTTCGCTATTTCACAATTTCGCTATTTCGCTA
>CAZVNF010000098.1:8020-14705 GCA_964628215.1 uncultured Draconibacterium sp. | reverse complement strand
AGGAAGGCGGTTAATGGCAGGATCAGCAATAAAAACACAGCCAGGTACCTGGCAAATTTCACAGGCTGAATCAACAGGTTATAAGCGCCATAGGCAACCAGGATAAACAGGAGGGGCATGAACGGGAACAGGTAATAATCATGAACGTTGGCAATCATGTTCAGCTCATAAAGAAAATAGGCGATGTTGACCAGTCCCAGTAAGGCAAATACATGAAAACCAATCTTTTTGTATGCTTTGGCTTTTATAATGAAATAAAATCCCGACAGGAAAAACAGCAGGGAACCATAGTTCAGCAATAGTTCCGGCAGAGTTGAGATTACATTCGACTGAAGGTAGCCCAGGATGGTGGCGAAGGGGACATGGTTGCCGAGCATCCCTTTTACAATGCCTGAACCGCCCCATTGGGGCACCACAGCGAGGTACCAGGCCAGCGGAGGCAACATGAACAGGGTCATCAGCACGATACCTGTAATTCGCTCCCTGCTCATGCTTTTTTTGATAACTTCAATGATGAACCAGGCCAGCGGAAGTATAAAATAAAGAATAAACGGAAGCTTGCACAATGCCCCGAGGCTTAAAAACAATCCACTCAAAATGATGGAGTGTATTTTTCCACTTTTTAGCCAGGTAAAAAACAAGGCAAGGCCCCAGATGGAACAGCACAGTGCCAGGTTGTCGGGGAGAGGATTGATGGTATAATAATAAAAACTGGGGGAAAAGTTGAATGCCCAGGCACCTGTTAAGGCAAGTACGTCGTTTTTAAATACTGCTTCGAGTAATTTGTATATGCCAAGAACGGAGAACAACCCGATTACAAACATAAATATCCGGGTGATGATCAGGTGGTTCCCAAATACCTTGTAAGTAACAGCAACCAGCCATTGCATCAGGGGAAATTCCATCCGGTATATGCCATCTCCGTTGCCGCGCTCATTCCTTGACGGGTTGAAAATATTCATATCCTCCTCGTAAAAATTGACGATGGTCGATTGTGTCTGAGTCTGCCTCCACACATGAATGCTTACAAGGTCTTTTGAAAAATGTTTGAAATGCATGGCCAGACTGATCAGTGCGATTGACAACAGGATGATATTTCTGGTGGTTTTTTTCATCGGTTTACACTGTTTTTTCGCCGTTCTTTCTTTTCCGATTGCTGCCGTTTAGCCTCCAGCCGCTCCTCCTTCGATGCCCTGGATGGTCTGGTTGGTTTTCGTTTCTTACGCGGGGTAAGTGCCCGATGGAGCAGGAGATAGAATTTTTCGGTTACCTTTTCCTTATTCTGCAACTGCGACCGCTCCGATTGCGAAACAAGGACCAGTTCCCCGGCGGCATTGATCCTTGAAGCCAGTTTTTCGCCTATCACTCTTTTTTCTTCATCAGTAAGCAATGCCGAATTGACTACATCAAACCGCAGTTCCATTTTGGTGCTCACTTTGTTCACATTCTGACCGCCCGGACCGCTGCTGCGGGAGGCGCTGAAATGAAATTCCACCGTAAAATCACGATCCGACATTTCCATCAAACAAAAATAATCCATTTTCTCCATGTTTCCTCCAAAAATTCAGGCATCAGGCAACCCGGACAAATATTGTGCGTCTTTACTCTGTTACCACCATGAACAATTTCGGTGTTAATTCGTTTTTTTGGTTAATACGTTGAGGGGCACAGCCGCTATTGATTTTTAATAGCGGCTGTTGCTTTATTGAATTAATTCATGATGTTTTGTACATTTGTACAAACGATCCACATGAATATCCGAACCTTCTCTTTTCTTGCAGGAGTGTTTTTCTTGCTTTCAGTATTTGGTTTTTCCCAGGGAAAGCAAACTGAAATAATCCTGTTGCATACAAACGACATGCATTCCAAGATCGACAATATGGCCAAACTGGCATACCTGGCCGACAGTCTGCGGAAATTTCATCCATTCGTATTCCTGGTATCGGCCGGCGACAACTTCACCGGCAATCCTGTTGTGGATATGATCCCGGATAAAGGCTACCCCATGATCGACCTGATGAACCGATGCGGGTTCAACGTAAGTGCCCTCGGAAACCATGAATTCGATATGGGACAGAACCTCCTGAAAAAACGCATCCTGCAGGCTAAATTTCCGTTCATTTCCTGCAATGCGGATGGTACCGATGCCATTATGGGGCAACTCCGCCCGTATACTGTTCTGCAGGCAGGCAAAGTGGCGACTTTGGCCGTTCTGGGGCTTATTCAGCTTGATGACAATGGGTTGCCAAGCGCCCATCCTTCAAACATGAAGGATGTGAAATTTGTCAGCGGTCTTACCAAAGCCCGTGAATTTGCCTCCCTGAAAAACCAATACGGCATCCTCATCGGTCTTTCTCACCTGGGTTTGAGTGACGACATCCGCCTGGCCGATTCCATGCCGCAATTCGATGTGATCATCGGGGGCCATTCCCACACATTGCTTGATCAGCCAAGGTTTGCCAACGGAGTAATGATCGTTCAGGCCGGGGCGCACATGAAACATGTTGGAAAAACCATCCTTATGGTTGAAAATGGCAAAGTGGTTGGCCGGAGCGATACGGTGATTTTGTTTTCATCCCTGAAAAACGAAGACAGGGGAGTCAGGGCGCTGATCGATATGTACAATAACAACCAGGAATTCAGTAAAATAGTCGGAATGGCAGAAAAACCGATGGAAGGGGAGGACGAACTGGGCAGTTTGATGGCTGATGCCATTACAAATCAGCTGCAGGTCGATATTGCATTTCAAAACAGGGGAGGAATCCGCGTACCCTCTTTGTCTGAGGGAGCAATCACACTGAAAGAGGTGTACAAACTCGATCCGTTTAACAATCAGATAGTTATATTTACCATGAATGCCGAAGAAATAAAGTCACTGATCTGCTATGGCTACCACCACGAAAAGGGGATCGACCTGCAGGTATCGGGAATGACTTACCAGGTAACAGACAATGGGAAAGGCCAGTGCGACAAGGTTGACATGTTTGACAAGTCGGGCAAACCGCTTGACCCTGGTGCGGAGTATTCAGTAGCCATGAACAACTATATGGCCTATACTTATAAGTTTGACCATAAAGACCAGGGTACTCTTTCGACCCTGACTACTGCAGAAACACTGATAAAGTACCTCGGTGTTGCGGGCAAAGTCAATTACAGCGGGGTGAAAAGAGCCACGGTTGCCAAATAAACTATGCGAAAATCAATATTTTCATGGAAAACTATTTTAAAAAATCCATCAGTCTTGCAGATGCTGAACGGATAGCCAGGGCGGCCATGGCGAAGGCAGCGGAACTTGATTTATCCATTGCTGTTACCATCGTCGATGAAAGTGGTATCATGAAATATTTCGTCCGAATGGACAAGGCACCCCTCATCGCTGTTGATGCATCCAGGAAAAAGGCAGTTACTGCAGTGGGCTTTGGCATGCCTACCGGGGAAGCCTGGTTCAATTTTATCAAGGATGACCCTATCCTGCGCGAAGGGGTGCATGGGTTCAGCGATTTCATGCTGATGGGTGGTGGAGTGCCTGTTTTATCCGACAATCAGGTGATCGGAGCTGTCGGAATTAGCGGAGGACATTATTCAACAGATCAGGAATGTGCCATAGCCGGGCTGGTAGCGTTATAAAAACTGAATATGAGAAAGATAAATGATCAGCTTAATCTGCTGAAACGGTTGCACCGCTTTTCACAGAGTTTCGGGAAAATCGCCACCCTTGAAGACCTTGCTACAAGTGTAAGCGAAACATTGGAGGATCTCCTGGTTGTAGAGTCCTCAGGCCTTTATCTCTATGATTTTCAAGAAAAAAGACTCAAACTTCTGATTGCTAAAGGCTTCACGGAGGAAGAACTGGCAGCTGCCGATTTAACAGCTATGGACAGGCACCCGGGATATGTGTTTAAAACGGGTAAAGTGCTGAATATTCCCGACACTGAAAATGACCCGTTGAACCTCACCTTATCTTCAAAACGAAGTTTTGTGGTACTTTCGAGGCTCTATGTTCCCGTTATGAACGGGAATGAGCCGGTAGGGGCATTTGGTATTGTAAGTTCACAGAAAAACTGTTTCGACGAAGAATCCGAGGTTATCCTTTCTTTTATCTGCAACATTGCCGGAGGAATCTATGCCACTATTGTGAACAATGCCGAACAGAAAATGGCCCATGATCACATGGTAGCCATTTCGGTCCGCCTGGAAACCCTTATAAAAAATCTCCAGTCAGGAATCCTTGTGGAGGACCAGAACCGAAAGATTGCGCTGATCAATAAAACTTTCTGCAATATGTTCGGTATTCCGGTCGACCCTGATCTTTTACACGGTGCCGACTGTTCCGATTCAGCAGAGCAATCCAAAGGGATGTTCACAGATCCCGGGATGTTTGTAAACCGCATTGGTGAGATCCTCAACAGAAAAAAGCCTGTTACCGGGGAAGAACTTGAACTAAAAGATGGCCGCATCTTTGAACGTGATTATATCCCAATATTTCTTAACGATAAATTTCTGGGAAACCTCTGGCAATATCGCGACATTACCACCCGGGTGATGACAGAGAAAGACCTGCGAAAAGCCACATTGGAAGCGAGGTCGGCAACGGTGGCAAAAAGCACCTTCCTGGCCAACATGAGCCACGAGATACGCACCCCTCTCAACGCCGTAATCGGGCTTTCAAGGCTGATGAGGGATACACAGTTGAATCCGGATCAGGCGACACTGAATGATAAATTGCTGATCTCCGGAGAAAACCTCCTGAATATCATTAACGAGATTCTTGATTTTTCAAAAATCGAGGCAGGAAGGGTTGAAATTGAAAATATCCCGTTTAACCTTAAGGATCTGCTCGACAAGGTTTACAGTTTCCTTTCACATGTTGCCGAAGAGAAAACCATTACGTTAAATGCTTCGATGGACAGCCCATTTCCCAAGGCTACTATTGGAGACCCGGTGCGTTTGCAGCAAGTACTCATCAACCTGGTCAACAATGCCATCAAATTCACTTCCGATGGATGTGTCGACCTTTCATGTAAACTGTTGACCGAATCAAACGACCGGGCTACTTTCCTCATTGCGGTTTCTGATACCGGGATTGGAATCAGTGAAGATAACCTTCAGAATATTTTCGAGAAATTTAAACAAGAGGATGAAAGTGTGACCCGTGTTTACGGAGGAACCGGGCTGGGACTGGCCATCAGCAGGCAATTGGTCAATTTGATGGGAGGCGAACTTCGGGTAGAAAGTGAAAAGGGCAAAGGCAGCAGGTTTTTCTTCACACTTGAATTTGGCACTACCGATGCGGCCGTGCTGAGCGAGCTGAACCAGAAGATTTACCTTGATCCGGAAACGCTGAGGGGAAAGACCATTCTTGTGGTCGAAGATAACGAGTTCAACCAGTTTATCGCCCGGTCAATACTGAGCAAGTGGAACACACAGCCCGATCTGGCTTCAAATGGAAAGGAGGCTGTTGAAATGGTGAGGCAGAAAACCTATGATATCATCCTGATGGATATGCAGATGCCAGTTATGGATGGCCTCACCGCAACCCGTATTATTCGTAAGGAGCTGCAGGTAAACACCCCGATCATAGCACTAACGGCTTTTGCCACCAAAGATGCCATTGATAAAGCGCTTGAATCGGGCATGAACGGTTATTTGACCAAACCATTTGAAGAAGAAACGCTTTACAGCCACCTCTTATCCTCATTCGGCATTTCTCCGGTATATGTTTCTGATTCCGGTTTGCAGGTAAAAACTAATGAAACCGGGCCTGGGTCGCGTAATAGTAGTTTTGACCTTGACAGGCTCTCTAAAATGCTCGATAACAATGTCGAGGTGATTATCGACATTATTGATAAATTCATCCAATACACCCCCGAATATTCAACGGAGTTGTTTACTGCATTTGAGCAGAATAACATGGAAGAAGTGGCAAAAGCTGCGCATAAAATAAAATCAAGCCTCGAACTCCTTGCATCAGGAAACCTTCGTTCGAACATTATCCTGATACATGATTACGCCCATAAAAGGGAAAACCTCGAAAAGCTTCCTAAACTTATTAAATACCTGCGCGAAAACCTTCCGGTAATGCTCAGCCAGCTTGGTGAAAAGGCGGAAGAGATGAAAAGAGGTGCCTCTACTTAAACCAAAGGAGGTGGATAAGCTGGGCTACCTCTGAATTCTGGATAAACGGGCCACGAAGACTGTCCCGCTCATCGGCATAAAGCCGGTATAATTCACTGCCCGATCCTTTTGCGAAAAAGGGGAGGAGTGAATTTGTATGATTGCCTGAATAGAAGTTCATGACCGGGAGATTCCCTTTCCCATTGTCGGCCAGCGGAGTAAAAGGTTGTTCTCCCCAGAGCAGGCCGGTTTCGTGGTCGCCGGTAACGATCAGCAGGGTCTCTTTCCAGTTGCTGTTCTTTTCAACCCAGGCAACCACGGTATTCACTGCCTCGCAGAAACCGCTCATCTCTTCGATCAGCCTGCCTTTCTCATTTGAATGCGCCGCCCAGTCTGTGGCACCTCCTTCAATCATGATAAAAAAACCTTTAGGGTTGTTGTCCAGTACATTCAGGGCACCCCCTGCCATCTCGGATAATGTGGGGACGGTTTCAATAAATGGAGTCGTAAATGGAGGTGAATTTTTCGTTTCACCAAACTTTTTGGTTCTTGACTGCTGCAGTGTCTCGAA
>CAZVNF010000098.1:3333-7920 GCA_964628215.1 uncultured Draconibacterium sp. | reverse complement strand
TCCACCGACATACCGATGGAATTATTATAGGTCTTAACTCCGGTAGCGATTGCAGTGGCTGCTGCAGCCGATTCGGTGTAATCCCTTTTCAGCCACGATGTGTCTTTCCAGGCCAGTGCCGGATTGTAACCGGAGGCATAATAGTTTGAACCCGGGTTTCCCTTTTCGTATTCACCGGCCTTTGCAGGATTATGTGCCATGGCAAGCCTTACCGGGAAGTTTTCCTGCACCTGCCCCGCCATTCCAAGGTAAAAATCAGTGGCGAGAATGTGATTGTATCCCACGCCATCCCCGATCATGATGATGATGTTTTTAGGTTTAGGAAGGCTCTTTGCCTTCTGTGCAACAGCACCGCCTATTGGAAAAACCAATGAAATCAACAGAAAAGAAATAAAACAAAAAACCCTGACCATACTTAAATGATTATTTAAAATGCAAAGTTAAAGGAATTGCTTACATTGCTTACATTGCTTACATTGCTTTCATTGCTTTCATTGCTTTCATTGCTTCCATTGCTTCCGCCCTCCCGTTCACGGCATTCACCCCCCCGAATTCGGTTGTTCATCGAAAAATCATTCCCCGGAGGAGCGATCGTGATTACTTTTGACTTAAATATTTAACCCATGGAAACTCTTTCAAACATTCTTGCCTCTTTCGACATTTTCCAGGTCATCCTCAACGCTTTTCCACAAATTTTCAGTCCCATCGTACATGCCTTCCAGGGAATGTTCTCGGTCTTGTCCGACATTGCCGGAAAACAATTTGAAGCGCATCCCGGACTTATTTCCGGCACCCTCATCTTTTTCCTGGTTTATTTAACCTTCACCGGACTGTCAAAATTAAGAAAGTCTTATGTTTCAGCCAGGCGCGCATCCTAGTATGATTCTATCTTTCGTATTTTTGCATTGTCTTTAATACTACGATAGAAATTCTCACCAGGTATGGCATGGATCTTTCTTATTATTGCCGGTTGTTTTGAAATCGGTTGGCCGCTGGGTATGAAATTATCCCAGACCCAGCCGGGTTATAGGGCTGGATGGATCATCCTTTCAGTTGTCAGCATGGCCCTGAGCGGCTATTTTCTCTGGCTGGCACAGAAAACCATCCCCATGGGGACCGCCTATGCCATCTGGACCGGCATAGGAGCTGTCGGTGCCTTTATCGTTGGAATTGCCTTTTTCAAAGATCCGTCCGGGTTCTTCAGAATTGCATCCGCCTCCTTGATCATCCTTGGCGTTATTGGGCTGAAACTCTCAAGTAACTAATACAAACTTCATGAATCTCGATTATTTTTCCAGGTTTTTCGACAATGAAACCTTTATGTACCTTGTACTTCCGTTGCTGATTTTCTTTTTCCGCATCATCGACCAGTCAATAGGCACCTTGCGGCTTATTTTTGCTGCCAAAGGACTGAAACGGCTTGCCCCGGTCTTTGCCTTTTTCGAATCTTTTATCTGGCTGGTGGCGATCGGACAGATCATGAAGCAGCTCGATAATTTTTACTGCTACCTGGCGTTTGCCAGCGGGTATGCGGCAGGAAATTATTTCGGCATCCTGCTGGAAGAAAAGCTATCCATCGGCACTGTCGTCATCCGGGTGATTCCCCAAAAAGACACCACCGATCTGATCGCACATCTGCGGGCGGAAAATTTTGGAGTAACAGTAGTGCCGGTTGATGGCATGATGGGGCCCACAAAGATGCTTTTCACCACCATCCGCCGGAAAGAGGCAGCCTATGTGATCGGTATCATCAAGCAGCACAACCCTACCGCATTTTATACCATTGATGAAGTGAAAGTTGTGAGTGGCGGTTATTTTGACCGGAAGAACAAATCTATTTTTTCAATGTTAAATCCTTTCCAGAAAACTGTAAAATCATAAGGAACTATGCAAAAGGTTTGTATCTTAGTAGAAAAATAACCAGCTATGGAAACCTATGACAAAATCCTTGTTTTGAACAATGAATTTGAAGCAAATCTGCTTGAAGAGGTTCTTGCCGACCGGAAAATTCCCCATGGAATTGTCACTTCTGATGATACTGCCCTGGGTGGAATCATGGAAATGGAATTTGGCTGGGGATATGTGGAAGCTCCCGGAAAATACAAAGAGGAGATCCTCATGATTTACGAAGAAATTATTAAACAGTAATTCTCTGGATGGAAAACCTCAGAGAATTTTTTGAAATCCTCTTAAATTCAGAAAAGCTGATTCATTACGGAGGGCTTGCACTCCTGCTATTGGTGATTTATGCCGAAACGGGGTTGATCATTGGTTTTATTTTTCCCGGAGATGCGTTGTTGTTTACTGCAGGATTGCTTTGCGGAAGCGATCTGGCAGTCAATATATGGGTACTGGTATTCAGTGTGGCTGCCGCAGCCATTGCGGGTAACCTTACCGGTTATTATACTGGAAAGTTTTTTGGTACACGTTTGCTGAAGAAAAAGGACACCTTCTTTTTCAAGCAGCGGCATTTTGATAATTCCCGGGCATATTATGAAAAATATGGTGGCCTTGCTCTGATAGCCGGCCGTTTTTTACCGGTCATCCGTACTTTTGTACCCATTCTGGCAGGTACCATCGAGATTAATTTCTGGAAGTTCAATCTGTATAATGTTGTGGGAGCCCTTTTATGGGCAGGAACCCTTATACCACTGGGCTACCTGGTTGGAAAAAAGATCCCGGCATCCATTGACAATATTGAGTATTTTGTACTTGGAATAACGGTGGTAACCATGACGATCATGGTGCGCGGGGTCATCAAATACAAGAGGCGCCCTAAGTAAGCATGGCCAAACCGTCGTCGATAAGTTTCGACATGGATTCTCCTTCTGATTTTTTTGAAACAAGGAATTGTGTGACTTCCCGGGTGAAATGATCCTCTATGTGCTTTTCTTTCAGTAATTCCAGTATCTCCAGGGCACAAAGCCAATCGTCGGGATGATCGTGCCGTAATTGCTGCCAAAGGGAAGGCAGCAGGGCAAATGAGCAATTCTGTTCACGGATGTCACGAACCTGCTGATACAGGGCGTGTAATTTCTTTGCTGTTTCGGTGTGAATGATTTTATGGGTCTTTTCTTCCGGTGCCGGATAACTTAACCCAAACGCATCGGGATCGGCTGGGCCTGAAAATACCGAAATAATGCTCTTTCCAACCGCCATGTCAAAGGTTCCCCACCCGGGCTCAAACAGGATTTTTCCATCCCATGTTACCTCGCAACCGGTAAAGCTGATAAGGATCAGATGCCCGTCGCGGATGGTTTTGCTGAGTACTTTCCCGGTCACGGTTACCCCCGATTCAAATTCAAGATTAACGGGTTCACCTTCGGTTAAGCCGATCTGGTCAAGTTCTTCCTCCGAAAAATTCTCCAGGGGCACCGACAGGTTCTTAACCCTGCCAACAGGTGAGCCAAAGCCATGTGCATGGTAGGTCTTGTTGTGCCCGGGCAATTCTTTGCCGTCAAAATTCAGGGTTGTTGCACCTGTGGTTCTGAGGTATGCAGGTTCTCCATTCTTTTCCAGCACCTCTGTGACCGTCCCCGAAACCTGCAATCCGGATGAGTATACCGCGGTGCCGGTATTTCCTGATCTGATCGCCTGTTTCAATCCATATACACCCCCGCGGGCCAGCGACATGGTGAGGGTGAATTCGTCGAGAACACGGTTTAATGATTCAAAATCGGGGGTGATAAAAAGCTGAGGCTGTGGCTCGGTAATGTCATAATTGTAATTAGCTGCTTCTATGGTAAGCGGGATTTTTTTTACAGCCGGTGTAAGGCAATGGAAACTCTCGGCAATTGATGAGAGAAGTCCGGCGCCGTAAATCTTAGGATCATCGGGATCCCCGATCAGTCCATATTCTACGGTCCACCAGTGAAGGTTCCTGATGAGCGCAAGTTCCGAAGGTTCACCCATGTTGTTTGAAATATCATTCAGCCGGTTTTCAGCCGCGTGAATTGTTTCCTGATCTGAATAGGGATCTGCTTTCACGATCGAAAGATGGCGAATGGCTTCATAGAGCGCATAATCCTGGGGCGACAAAAAGGCCTTTGATCCAATTTCTCCGAAACGGCGCAGGAATACGGAGTATTCCGGATCGGCGATGATCGGAGCATGCCCGGCGGCTTCATGAATGATGTCGGGTGCCGGGGTGTATCCAATCTGATCCATGGGGCGGATATCCGCTGCGATCACCAGCACATTATACGCCTGGAAAGCCATGAACGCGGAAGGAGGTACAAATCCGTCCACTGCAACAGCAGCCCAGCCAATATCTTTAAGAATGCGGTTCATGCCATACATGCTCGGGATCGTCTCAAGGCTGATACCGGTTTTTCGCAACCCTTCAAGATAAGATCCATGGGCAACCTTTCCGAGGTAGCGCACATTCTGTCGCATCACATAGCGCCAAAGTGCCTGATCCTGAGGTGTGTATTCGTTGTATGGCTGTTCTATCACCAGGCTCATCAGGTGCCTGGGAAGGCTATCGAGGATTGGGTTGGTTTCCATTTTTTTTATTTTTATAGAGACGCACCGCGGTGCGTCTTTACATTATTTTGGTTTGGCCAGTTCGAAAAGGGCCTCGCCGGA
>CAZVNF010000098.1:0-3233 GCA_964628215.1 uncultured Draconibacterium sp. | reverse complement strand
GCGGTGCGTCTTTACATTATTTTGGTTTGGCCAGTTCGAAAAGGGCCTCGCCGGAGGCTCTAACATAATATTCACCTCCCAGCCGGCCTACCAGGTCTGCTTTGGTGGGGTCGATCCGGCCTTTTTCGTCCATGATATCAGGGTTAACATGCACACGAAGGATTTCGCAAATTACAAGGTTCCCGGCAGCTGGTCCGCTTCCGGTCTCAATTACCTGGAGTACTTTGCATTCGAACTGTACCGGTGATTCCTTCACCCTGAAAGGTTTTACAAGATCAGATACCTGCATGGTAAACCCGACCATTTCGAACTCGTTGATCCCTTTCGGAAAATCGGCACTGGAATCGCTCATCTTCTGTACCATGTCAAAGGTAACCACGTTGATGACCACTTCCGGTACCTCTTTGATGTTATCGAAGGTGTGCTTTGTCGTATTGTCAGTGCCACGCCTGGAGGGTGAAAAAACCACAATGGGCGGATTGGCCCCGAATGCATTGAAAAAACTGAACGGAGAAAGATTGGGTCGCGCCTGCTTGTCAATGGTACTTACAAAGGCAATCGGTCGCGGCGCGATAGCCCCGAGCATAAGGTGATGAAATTTTGGTACCGGCATCTCCTTCGGATCGAAATGCAGAAAGTCCTTCTCGCTAATTTTCATTTGTCTTTATATATTGATCCTGCATGGTGCCATTTCCATTTGTCATGGCGCAGCAGGTAAAATAGTGGTGATAACCTCACCGAACCCAATCCTTAAATCATTCTTTTCACCATATCCCCGCATGATAATCGTATCCATGTCGTGGATGAATCTACGTTCGGAACCGTCTGCCATTTTAACAGGTTTGGTGCCTTTCCAGGCAATTTCGAGCATGGAGCCAAATGAATCCGGGGTAGGGCCGCTTATCGTTCCTGAACCATACATGTCGCCGACGTTGATGTTACAGCCATTTACTGTTTGATGTGCCAGTTGCTGGGCCATGTTCCAGTACATATATTTGTAATTGGAATGGCAGATACGTTGTTCAGCCTGGTTTTCCGGCTGAAGAAACACCTCCAGCTGAACATCGAAATTGTGATTTCCTTCAAACTGAAGGTACGGCAACACGACAGGTTCCTGTTTCGGGCCGGGAAGGCGAAAAGGTTCCAGGGCATCAAGGGTTACCACCCAGGGGGAGATAACCGATCCGAAATTCTTGGACAGAAAAGGCCCCAGCGGAACATATTCCCATTTTTGGATATCCCGGGCCGAAAGATCGTTGAATAAAACCACTCCGAAAATATGATCCTCAGCATCGGCAGTGGAAACCGACTTGCCCAATTCGGTTTTTTGCCCGGTGATAAAAGCAATTTCGAGTTCAAAATCGACCTGGAGGGAGGGGCCAAATTCGGGAAATTCAGCGTTGTCGGCCTTTGTCTGGCCTTTTGGCCGGTGAATGCCGGTTCCGGAAACCACGATGGAAGAACTTCTTCCGTGGTACCCGACAGGGATGTGTTTCCAGTTGGGCAACAGTGCATTGGCCGGATCGCGGAACATGATGCCTACATTGGTAGCATGTTCTATGCTGGAATAAAAATCGGTATAATCTCCAACATGCACCGGCATCATCATTTGAATGTCATGTAACGGGAGCAAAATTGCCTCATGCAAATCAGTCTGGTCGCGAAGTTCAGGGTTGCTTTCTTCGAAAATTACGCCCAGGCGACTGCGTAACGACCGCCACGCAGGCTGACCCAAAGATATGAACCCGTTCAGTGTCTCACAGGCAAACAGGCCTGAATCAAACCCCAGCCCATCCAAAAATCCATGAATGGAAAGCGCATGCAAATCAACCACCGTATCTCCGATCCGCGTAGCAGCCCGGGCATGACCGCCAGGCACTTTGAAAATCCCGAAAGGTATATTCTGAACAGGAAAATCACTGCCCATCTTAACCTCAATCCACGACCTCATCAATTCATCAATTACCACCCTCATACTTCACACTTATATATTCGATATTCGATATTCAATATTCAATATTCGATATTCTACAGGGTTCCCCTTCGTTCCTGCTCCAGCTCAATTGACTCAAAAAGCGCCTTGAAGTTGCCTTTCCCGAATGATTTTGCTCCCTTTCTCTGGATGATTTCGTAAAAAACTGTAGGGCGGTCTTCCACTGGTTTTGTAAAGATCTGCAGGAGGTACCCGTCTTCGTCACGGTCGACCAGGATGCCAAGTTCGCGCAGCGGTTCAATGGTTTCATCAATGTTTCCAACACGCTGAATCAATGCATCATAATAGGTATCCGGAACCCGCAGAAATTCGACCCCCCTGCTTTTCAGGGCTGCCACGGTTTCAAGGATATTGTGGGTTGCCATGGCCACATGCTGTACGCCGCCACCCTTGTAAAAATCGATATATTCTTCAATCTGTGATTTCTTCTTTCCATGGGCGGGTTCGTTGAGCGGGAATTTAATGTAAAGATTGCTGCTCGCCATCACCTTGCTCATCAGGGCAGTGAATTCAGTAGAAATATCGTTGTCGTCGAAGGATATTAACTGTTTGAAACCCATCACATCGTGGTAAAATTGTGCCCAGGTATTCATTTCGCCCCATCCCACATTGCCCACCATGTGATCAACATAATGCAACCCCACGTCGGACGGGCGATAGAGAGGTTCCCATTTTACATATCCGGGCAGAAAAACGCCCTTGTAATTTTTTCGTTCAACAAAAAGATGCACCGTTTCACCATAGGTATGTATGCCCGAAATCACGACTTCTCCGTGTGCGTCTGTTTCAACTTTTGGCTGAAGGTAAGCCCTGGCGCCCCGTTTGGTAGTTTCCTCAAACGATTTGCGGGCATCATCCACCCAAAGCGCAACCACTTTCACCCCGTCGCCATGAAGTTTGCAGTGGTCTGCAATAGGGGAGTCAGGCACAAGGGCAGTAGTTAGCACAAAAATGATCTTATCCTGGCGGATCACATAAGAGGTCCGGTCCTTCAACCCGGTTTCCAGCCCGGCATAAGCCAAAGGCTGAAATCCGAAAGCAGTCTGATAATAGTGCGCTGCCTGCTTGGCATTGCCCACATAAAACTCAACATAGTCGGTTCCATTAATCGGTAAAAAATCCTCATTCGTGCTCATAACATTAATTATTAACATTGTTTACATTGCATCCATTGCATCCATTGCATTCATTGCTTACATTGCTTACATTGCTTACATTGCTTACATTGCTTACATTGCTT
>CAZVNF010000097.1:0-14721 GCA_964628215.1 uncultured Draconibacterium sp. | reverse complement strand
TGTTTATAGATATGTCATTTCAGTAAGTATTGCAAGATTTACTGGTATGATTGCGTTCAATCGTTTTCCGAATTCGCATCTGTCCTTATTTTCCATTGTATCAGACTTTTTTATGTTAAATCAGGGTTTTAGCATAAAAGTGAAGGATGTGTTTAATAAGATATTTGAATGTGAAATCTGGAATGTGAAATCTGAAATCTGATATGCGAAAATCCCTGCACTCCGGAAATTCCTCCTGATCCCCTGATCCCCTATGCGTGCTCCCCTTATTCCATTCTTGTTTAGTCTCGTTCTGAAATACCGGATCAATGGTAAAATACTCCGGGTTTTCTCTCCATATCTGAAATATAATTTGTATTTTTGCCACTTGTTATGAAATTCACAATAGTGAAATTAAGTATTTAAAAATCAATATATTATGAATAAATCAAAAAAATTCTTGTCCTGTGACGGGAACCAGGCCGCAGCACACATGGCCTACATGTTCAGTGAGGTTGCCGCCATTTACCCCATTACTCCCTCCTCAAACATGGCCGAAAACGTGGATGAATGGGCCGCACACGGCCGCAAAAATCTGTTTGGCGAAGAGGTCAAGGTTGTCGAAATGCAATCTGAAGCCGGTGCAGCCGGAACCTTGCACGGTTCCCTCCAGGCCGGTGCGCTTACCACTACCTTTACCGCATCTCAGGGGCTGCTCCTCATGATCCCCAATATGTATAAACTGGCCGGCGAACTCCTCCCGGCGGTTTTCCATGTAAGTGCCCGCACCGTTGCCGCACATGCCCTTTCAATTTTTGGAGACCACAGCGACGTATATGCCACCCGTCAGACCGGGTTCGCCATGCTGGCCTCAGGTTCAGTGCAGGAGGTGATGGACCTCGCGGGAATTGCCCATCTTGCAGCTATCAAATCACGCATACCTTTCCTTCATTTCTTCGATGGTTTCCGCACTTCTCACGAAATCCAGAAGATCGAGATGTTCGAGAATGAAGATATGGAGAAATTACTCGATAAGGATGCCCTGCAGGCTTTCCGCGACCGCGCCCTCAACCCCGAACACCCCGTTACCCGCGGAACTGCACAGAACCCTGATATCTTCTTCCAGGCCAAAGAGGCGATCAACCGTTTTTATGAGCCCATCCCCGATGTGGTGGATGCCTACATGCAGGAGATCACGAAAATGACCGGCCGGGTGTATCACCCGTTTATGTATTACGGCCACCCCGAAGCTGAAAATATTATAGTGGCCATGGGTTCGATCACTGATACTACCAAAGAAGTGATCGATTACCTTACCTCAAAAGGAGAGAAGGTGGGTTTGATTTCCGTACACCTCTATCGCCCGTTCTCGGAAAAATATTTTTTCAATGTACTCCCGAAGAGCGTAAAACGCATCTGCGTGCTCGACCGCACCAAGGAACCGGGCGCCAACGGCGATCCCCTGTACCTCGATATCCGCGACATGTTTTATGACCGCGAAAACCGTCCGATGATCATCGCCGGCCGCTACGGGCTTAGTTCTAAAGATACTACCCCTTCACAAATTGTAACGGTTTACGACAACCTGAAAGCAAAAGAACCCAAAAACCATTTCACCCTGGGCATCGTGGATGATGTGACCTTCCACTCCCTGCCGCTGATCCCCGAAATGGATATCTCCCCCAAAGGAACCTATTCGGCCAAGTTTTATGGAATCGGATCAGATGGTACCGTTGGTGCAAACAAAAACTCAATTAAGATTATCGGCGACAGTACCGATAAATATGCACAGGCCTATTTTGCCTATGATTCAAAAAAATCAGGCGGGATCACAGTATCTCATCTCCGTTTTGGCGACAGCCTGATCCGTTCGCCTTACCTGGTGATCACCCCCGATTTTGTTGCCTGCCACGTTCCCGCTTATCTCGAGAAATACGATATGCTCAAAGGGCTGAAGGATGGAGGCACTTTCCTGCTCAATTCCATCTGGAGTGCGGAAGAAACGAGAAAACGTCTTCCCGATCACATGAAAAAATACCTGGCAGACCATAAGATTAAATTCTACATTATCGACGCCACCAAGATCGCCGAGGAAATCGGCCTTGGAAACCGCACCAACTCCATCATGCAGAGTGCCTTCTTCAAGGTTTCCAATGTGATACCCTTTGAACAATCCGTGGCAGATATGAAGCATGCCATTTACAAAACCTATGGACGTAAAGGTGAAGATATTGTAAAAATGAACAATGCCGCCATCGACCGCGGAGGTGAAGTTATCGAGGTTGACATTCCGGCTGAATGGACGAAGATTGTTGTCAAACCTGCCAGTGCAGATAATAAGGATGCGTTCGTACGCCAGATTTTTGACCCGGTCAGCTCCATGAATGGAGATGATATCCCTGTTAGTGCGTTTATTGGCCGCGAAGATGGCACCTTCCCCAATGGGTTGACCCAGCTTGAAAAACGAGGCATTGCCGTTAACGTACCTGAATGGATTGCCGAAAATTGTATCCAGTGCAACCAGTGCGCCTATGTTTGCCCTCACGCTGCCATCCGTCCGTTCCTGTTGAACGAGGCTGAAAAACAAGCTTCACCCGAAGGTATGGTGACCCTGAAAGCCCTGGGAAAGGAACTTGCCGGCATGGAATTCCGCATCCAGGTGTCGCCCCTCGATTGCACGGGTTGCGGCAACTGCGTGGATGTGTGTCCTGCTAAAACCAAGGCGCTTGAATTCCAGACCCTCGAAAGCCAGATGCCCGAGACCACCAACTGGGATTACATCATCAGCAAGGTTTCGTACAAAACCAATGTGATCGATCGGTTTAAAACATTTAAAAACAGTCAGTTTGCACAGCCCCTCTTTGAATTCTCGGGCGCCTGTGCCGGTTGCGGTGAAACACCTTATGTTAAACTGCTTACCCAGCTGTATGGTGAGCGGATGATGATCTCCAACGCCACCGGATGTTCTTCCATTTATGGAGGAACTGCTCCTTTTACCCCGTATCGTCCGAATTCCGAGGGCCAGGGGCCTGCTTGGGCCAATTCGCTTTTTGAAGACAATGCCGAATACGGATACGGAATGGCTGTGGCAATTACCCAGCTCCGCAAACGCATGGCCGACCGGATGCGTGCTGCCATCAAAGAAAACATGATGAACGCTGCCACCCTCGATGCCATGAGGGCATGGATTGAAGGAATGTACAATGCTGAGGCTTCCAAAGCCGCATCACTCGTGCTGATCCCCTTACTTACCAAGGAAAATAATGAACTTTCAAAAGAACTGCTGAATCTCCGCCAGTACCTGGTAAAGAAATCGATCTGGATCATCGGAGGCGACGGATGGGCGTATGATATCGGCTACGGTGGTCTCGACCATGTGATCGCTTCCGGCGAAGATATCAATATCCTGGTGCTGGATACGGAAGTGTATTCCAATACCGGCGGACAGGCTTCCAAGTCGACCCCGGTGGGTGCCATTGCCAAGTTTGCCGCTTCCGGAAAGAAAGTGCGTAAAAAAGACCTGGGCGCCATGGCCATGACCTACGGTTATGTTTATGTATCACAGGTTTCGATGGGTGCCAATAACAGCCAGCTTTTCCGTGCAGTGAAAGAAGCCGAATCCTATGATGGCCCGTCACTCATCATTGCCTATTCCCCCTGTATCAACCACGGCCTTAAACTGGGCATGGGCAAAGTAGAGGAAGAGATGGACCGCGCGGTAACTTCCGGTTACTGGCAGTTGTATCGTTACAACCCGCTCAACGGCAACGAAGGTAAAAATCCATTTATCCTCGATTCCAAGGAACCTGACTGGAGTACATTCCAGGAGTTCCTCCTGAGTGAAGTGCGTTACTCTTCCCTGCAAAAAATGTTCCCGGATGAAGCCGAAGAATTATTCAAGGCTGCCGAGGAGAATGCCAAATGGAGGTTTAACCACTACAAAAGGCTCGCCGCAATGAGTTACGAAAAATAAAATCATATATTTGTACATCTTTTGATTTATAATAGAAACTGACATGGCAAATTTATCAACACGTTATATGGGGCTTCAGTTGAAGAACCCCGTCATTGTAGGCGCAAGCAACCTGGTGAAGGATGTGGACAATTGTAAAAAGATGGAAGAGGCCGGTGCTGCAGCCATTGTATATAAAACCCTTTTTGAAGAGCAGATCGAACTCGAACGGCTTCAGATGAGCGAGGAGTTGAATCAATACAACGACCGTCATGCTGAAATGATCAGCCTGTTCCCCGACATTGACCATGCCGGGCCCCGTGAACATTTAAGTCACTTGAAAAAGGTGGTAAATTCGGTAAATATCCCGGTTATCGCCAGCCTCAACTGCACCTTTGATGAAACATGGGTGGAATATGCCCGTCAGCTTGAAAATACCGGCATCAATGCCCTTGAGCTTAATTTTTATTGCGTGCCGGGTGATTTCAAACGGGAAGGTAAAGCCATCCTGAATGAACAGCTGGATGTGGTTAGTGAAGTGAAAAAGAGTGTGAAAATTCCGGTAAGCGTAAAACTCAGCCCGTTCTATACAAATACCCTGATGCTGGTGCAGAATATGTATTATGCCGGGGTGGATGGTTTTGTGTTGTTTAACCGCATGTTCCAGCCCGATATCGATATGGAGACGGAAGAACATCATTTTCCCTATAATCTCAGCCACGAAGAAGATAACCGGTTGCCCATGCGGTTTATCGGACTGCTTTTTGGCGAAATCCGCGGTTCACTCTGTGCCAACACCGGAATTTTTACCGGCAAGGATGTCGCCAAGATGATCCTCACCGGTGCCGATTGTGTGCAGGTGGTAAGTACGGTGTATAAAAATGGAATCGGCCAGATCACGAACATCCTTGAAGAACTGAATACCTGGATGGATCATAAGAATTACGATACCATCGATGCCTTCCGCGGGAAACTTTCCAAAAAGAATCAAAAGGATCCCTTTGCCTACAGAAGAGGTCAGTATATTGATATTCTGATGAAAAGTGAAGAGATCTTTAAAAAGTACCCGATGAGATAACCGTCGGATACAATAATCATAGTGCAAAAAAGAAAAGGCAAAATCAATCAGAGGTTTTGCCTTTTCTTTTTGTCTTTGCCTGTTGCCTAATTAATTGTGATATTCTGCAACATCCTGGCCTGAACGCCGGTCATTTCACGAACTTCCATATAATACTGGTAGAACCTGTAGTCGGTACCCAGCGCGGCTTTGAGTTTTGCCGAGGGGTCACTGCCGGTGATCTGGTCTATCAGTTCTTCGAACCACTCTTTTTGTTCGGGAAGTGAAATCAGTCGGTAATCTTTTGTTTTAGCCAGTGTTGCCGCGAGTTCAACCGCTTTTGTCAGTCCTCCGAATTCATCGATCAGCCCGATTGTTTTGGCATCACTGCCGCTCCACACCCGGCCCTGCCCGATGCTGTCGACCTGTTCTTTGTTAATCTTCCTGCCTTCGGCCACCTTGCCGGTAAACACATCATAAATATGATCAACATCGCGTTGGATCAGCAATGTCTGGTAAGGAGAAAGAGGTTTCATTACCGGTATGTAATCTCCGTTTTTATTGGTCATGGCCCAATCGAAGGTAATGCCGAGCTTTTTGTTAAAAAGCCCTTCCATGTTGGGAATGACTCCGAAAACACCAATGGATCCGGTTATTGTGGTGGGATCGGCGAGGATCTTTGTTGCGGCACAGGCAATATAATATCCGCCACTGGCAGCCACATCGCCAAAAGATGCGACCACCGGTTTTACCTTCCTGGCAAGGTCGACTTCACGCCATATCACATCACTGGCGAGAGCGCTTCCACCACCGGAGTTGATCCGGAGAACGATCGCTTTAACCTTTTCATCTTCCCGGGCGGTTCTGATCGCTTTGGAAATGCGTTCGGACCCGATGCTCTGATCATCGCCTTCTCCGCCGCCAATGGAGCCGCTGGCATATACTACGGCAATTTTATCGGTACCGGTTGAAGGTGTTTTACTGTCGGCTACCGTGGAATAATTGTCCAGGGACACCAGTTGTATCTTTTTCTTCTCAGCAATGTTCAGCTGTTTTTTCATCATAGCCAGCAGTTCATCCTTGTAAACAAGCTGATCAACGAATTTGTATTTCAGCGCATCCTGTGCCGTTTGAATTTTAAGGCTGTCAGCCACCAGGTTGAGTTCCTCTTTGCTGATCTTACGGGTTTGGGAAATCCCTGTAAGCATTTTATCCCAGATATCTCCAAGCAGTTCAGTCATTTGTTTGCGGTTTTCCGGGCTCATTTTTTCTAAAAAGAGGGGCTCGGTTGCTGCTTTGAATTTCCCGTGACGGATGATTTGCATTTTTATATCGAGCTTTTCAAGCATGCCTTTGAGAAACACCATTTCTGAGGCCAGCCCTTTGAAATCAAGCATCCCCTGGGGATTCAGGTAAACTTTATCTGCTGCAGTAGCCAGGTAATAGGATTTTTGTGTATATCCTTCACTGTATGCCCAGATGAATTTTCCGGAAGTTTTAAAATCGATAAGCGCATCACGGATCTCATCGAGAGTGGAAATTCCGGCAGGTATATCGGAGAGGTCAAGGTAGATGCCCGCGATATTCTCATCGCTTTTTGCTTTCTTCAGATTATCAAGGATTTCATTCAGTCCGATTGTTTTTTCAGGACCGGCATAGCCCATTACAAATTTTGTTTTCGAGCTCCGGTCGGCTACCTCCTTGTTGAGTTTTACGTGGAGAAGGGTGTTTTTTGAGATCACGGTTTCTTCGCTGGAAGCCGAGGCAACAATGCCTGCAATGATGCCAATAGTTACTAAAGTTATCAGGACAATGAATAAAAATATTCCCAGCATGCTGGCGAACATGAATTTAAAAAACTGTTTCATAATGGTTCTGGTTTGATTGTTGGCAAATGTAATAAATATATACGCTTGATTTTGCTGTAGGTTACACTACGCGTAGTGATTCTCCGTGTCCTTAGTGCCTGAGTGGTTTTTTATTTTGTGAATAACAAAACACAATTTATAGTTTAAAAATGTTTGAATTAATGTATCATTGTCATCTGATTTCAAGCTGTTGGCGGATCAGGGAAAAATGAGGTAAATAATTATGAATGAGGTTTATATATTACTTGGTAGCAACCGTGGGAAGCGGGAGGAATTGATCGCAGGTGCGCTTGAAATGATTGCATCCATGGCCGGGAAGATCACGAGGAAATCTGCTGTTTATGAAACAGCACCCTGGGGGTTCGAAGATCCGACTCCTTTTCTGAACCAGGTTGCAGAAATCGAAACAAGCCTTTTGCCTGAAGATTTGCTGGAGAAATTACTTACCATTGAAGTCAGGCTTGGCAGGATCAGGCCGTTCGATGGTTGCGGCTGCAGTGTTCCTGCAGCGCCGGCAGATGGCCGTACAGGCCTTCAGGAGGCGGCTGCCTATGCCGGCCGCACAATTGACCTCGATATCCTTTTCTATGGTCAGCAACTGGTGTTTACAGATAACCTGATGATTCCTCATCCCCGGCTCCATGAACGGTTGTTTACCCTGGTTCCGATGAATGAGATTGCGCCGGATTTGGTGCACCCGATGTTGAAAAAGACGATTTCACAGCTCTTACACGATTGCAACGACCGGTCGAAGGTAACGGCCACTGGTGTTTCATTATAGATTTTCATTCTGTGTACAATTACATTGTTATAGAAGGCAATATTGGTGCGGGAAAGACCTCATTCGCCACTCTTTTGGCGGAGGAATACAATGCCCGGCTGATCCTTGAGCAATTTGAAGAGAATTCTTTTCTTCCAAAATTTTATGAAGATCCGGCACGGTATGCGTTTCCGCTTGAATTATCGTTTCTTGCCGACAGGTACCAGCAGTTAAAATCGCAGTTCACCGCAGCAGATATGTTTAAGACCTTTACGGTGGCGGATTATTTCATTTTCAAGTCGCTGATATTTGCAAGCAAGAACCTTGAATCGCTTGAATTCGGTTTATACAGCAAGTTGTTCACCATCGTGAGCTCTGTTGTTCCGAAGCCGGATATGATCGTTTACCTTTACCTGAACCTGGAGAACCTGAAAAAGAACATTGAGAAACGTGGCCGTCCCTATGAGCAGAATATTCAATTTGACTACCTCGAAAAAATTCAGAAAGGGTACCTTGAATTTTTGCGCCAGCAAACGGATTTGAGAGTGCTGGTGATTGATACCAACGGGTTGGATTTTGTGAGCAGGCCTGCCGATTATCTGTGGTTAAAGGAAACCGTCATGCAGGAGTACCCCCTGGGAATGCACCATATTCAGCATTCTTTGTAGCAAAGCATCTTCCTTAAAAAAAGAAGCCGTTTCGGTTTCCCAAAACGGCTTCGATTCAAAATCAGCAAACAAAACTATTTTACAATATTCTGGAATTCAGGAGTCGCTGAGAAGTTGAGGAATTCGCGGTCGGTTCTGGCCTGTGTTTTCAGGTCGGCTTTTGCGCAGGCTTTCATCAGGTATTCATAGAGACCCTTGCTGTTATTTGCCCTGGCTGCGGTTACAGCAAGCAAATAGAATGTTTCGGGTGATTCAGGAGCACATTTCAAGGTGGTTTCAGCAGCAGCATTGTTTCCTGATAAGAGTTGGGCAAGGCCCAGGTTATAGGTACATTTTGCATTGCCAAGCATGTTCACGGCCTTGGGATAGTCACCTTTCGGGATCATCAGCACGCCCTGGTTATAGTTGGTGTTTTCGCCAAGGGTTGCTGCTTTTTTGAATTGTGCTTCAGCTTTCTTGAGATCTTTCTGTTTTGCAGCCACTACGCCGATATTATTTTCGATAATACCGTTGTTCGGCTGAGCAGCCTGTGCACTTGTAAGAAGTTCGTTGGCACGGGTAAGGTTGCCTTTTTCAATTTCAGCAACGGCAGCGTTGTTCAAAGCTTTCCAATTGGCCGGGAATTGTTTTGCAGCATTCTCGAGGATGGTAACTTTTACATTGTTATCCTTGGTGAGTGTGGCAGCATACAATAACTCTTCAACTTTCAGTTTCTCCGGGTTTGAAGCACCATACTGGAGCAATTCGGCATCGGTCATGCGTGGCTCAAGAAGTGTAGCGGTAATTTCGCTGCGGCGCAGTGCTGGTAAGAGGTCTTTTTCAATTTCAGGATAGATCAGGATCATGTTGCGGATCTCCTGTTCTTTCTTGCCGGCATCCACATTGGAATTGATCACGTTGAGAACTTTGTCCTTATCCTTCATGCTGCTGTTCTGAACTGCTTTGAGGAATCCGTTCCAATCCGGACCATGGTGCTGCAGGGTCATATTTACATCTTTACCGGCAGCTTCCACAGCGGCTTTCACAGCTTTCTTGTCTTTATTGTCCTTGTTGGCATCTTTAGCCCAGCCCTGGAATTGGTCGGTCATCCACTGGTTTCCGGATTTTGAACGATTTTCAGACAGGTTTGCATTGTAGGTTTCTTCGCCTTCAGGGGAAGCATAGCCGTTCATGGCGATGTCTTTGATTTTCCATCCTTGTTTTACGAAGGTATTCAGATCAGCCAGTGCGGCTTTTGCAGGATCGGTTTTGTTGAGGCCAAATTTCATATCAAGGTCAAACTTGTTCTTTTTGAAGTAGATGGCTCCGGTTTTCGACTGGAATACTTCTTTCTGGTAACCATGATCTGCGATGGCAGTAAATTCATCATGCTGAACGCGTTTTGAGGTATAGATTACGCCAGGAGCGAGTTTGGTAACAGGTAATTCCATGAATTTAGCCTTAACCTTGATTTCATCTTTCTTCAGCAATACTTTTTCCTTGGCTTCATAGATGATCGGGGCAACGGTGAGTTGTGAAGTGTTAAACTCAGGTTTGTACGGGAATTTGCAGGTGTATGTGAATGAACCACCTTCTTTGTATTTGATCATGGTTCCTTCGCCTGTTAACTTCTCACCATAGAGATGGGTGCCGCAGGGAAGTTCATATTGTCCGCCTTCATAGGTAAGCACAGGGTGGAAATACATGGCTGCAGTGGGGCAGAAGAATTTAGGAGGAACGGTTCCTTTTACGGTCACTACGATAGAGTCACCTTTTTCGGAAAGAACAGCAGGGGTGGTTTCATATTTGATAAGGGAATAGTTCTTGGCCATTTCCTTCAGGTTGCATCCGCTGTAGGCGAATTTATAGGTAATGCCGAGGTTTACGCTGCTGTACATATCATTAAGAACTTGTTTTGCTCCACCGGGAGTCATGTCCAGTACGTCTCCGTCTCTCCATCTCCAGAGAATTTCAGGATTGATGGACCAGTGTTTGCTGAGGTTGAAGTCAAATCCAAGACCTGCAACCGCTTTAAATTCCAGGTTCCATTTGCCGATACCGCTATTGTTGCCGTAACCCATTGAACCGGGGTCGTCAGTAAGGTGGCTGGGGTATCCGAGGTATCCGATTTCAATACCGTTTTCGTCAAATTTCGCACCCTGGGTATGGTCAGCTCCGATACCTGCAATAATATAGGATGAGAAAAATCTTTCAGGTTTGTAGCCCATGATCCAGTTTACCCAGTTAATGGTAGCCTCGAGGTCGGCCTCAATAACCCATGATTTGAAACTCTGCGTAATAAGACCATCCGGATTTGTAGTTGCTTCAGGCACAAATTTATTGGTCACGGAGCTGGACAGTGGAACCCATCCGCCTCTGAACCTGGCGCCGATCACCCTGGAAAACTGCTTGGTTATACTACCACCTGCGCCAAACATCCATTTGTCATTAAACAGGATGTTTTTAGACAAGTCCCCATTGAACTGGTTTAACGCTCCATAAGCAGTAAACCCCCAGTAACTGTGAGAAGGAGCTTTTTCGCATTTTGAAGCTTTTGGGGTTTCAGTTTTTGCCGCCTCTTTTTTAGGAGACTCCTTTGACTGAGCCTGGGCCATCGTAACCATTGGCACGATCATCATAAGAAAGACGATCAGTGCGGTCGACAGAGTTTGAGAAACTTTTTTCATACTTTAGAAATTTAAAATTATAGATTGACTTTGTTTACTGATTTAGCAAATATAATATATATATAACGAATAAGGATAACTTTTAAGAATCAAATTGACTAATATTTATGGATAAGTGATAATGTGTTGAAATTTAGCAAGTTCTGTAGTTTTAACTATTTCAGGGTGTAAAATTAAAAAAAATGCATTGAAAAAGTCAAAATTATTTTTGTTTTTCTGTTGTACGGCTAAAACCAATCAAGGTTTCATTTATTTCTGAGATTATTTATCTTGCCGAAAATATCCCATATCACAATCCCAACAGCCACCGAAACATTGATAGAATGCTTGGTTCCATACTGTGGAATTTCTATACATCCATGGATATGGGGAAGTACCTCCTCATCAATGCCATTTACCTCATTTCCAAATATAAGGGCGATTTTTTCACCGGGATTCGGATGATAATCCTGGAGCATGATACTGTTTTCTGCCTGTTCAACGGCCATTAAAGCATATCCCCGGGATGCAAGCTCCGTAACTGCCTGAAGGGTGGTAGGAGAATACTGCCAGTCGACTGAGTCTGTTGCTCCCAGAGCCGTTTTGTGAATTTCCCGGTGCGGAGGAGTGGCGGTGATCCCGCAAAGGTATATCTGTTGCACACGAAACGCATCGGCGGTGCGGAATGCACTTCCGATGTTGTTCTGGCTCCGGATATTATCCAGCACGATCACTACCGGCAACTTTTCAGCCGCCTTGTATTCTTCGATCGTCAGCCGTTCCAATTCCGGCATGGTGAGTTTTCTCATGCTTTCCTTTAATTTAGTAATTTTGCAAAGATAGTTTTATCGATATTGATCAACAAAACGAATTCAGCACAATGTCAAAACCGAAAGAATCCGCTGAAACCCCGCTGATGAAGCAATACAACGCAATTAAGGCGAAGTATCCTGATGCATTGCTGCTTTTTCGTGTGGGTGATTTTTATGAAACCTTCGGCGAAGATGCCATCCGTGCATCCAATATACTCGGCATTGTGCTTACCCGGCGGGCCAATGGTTCGGGCACATACATGGAACTGGCAGGATTTCCGCATCATTCACTTGATCTCTACCTGCCGAAACTGGTTAAAGCGGGTTTGCGCGTGGCGATCTGCGACCAGCTGGAAGATCCGAAACTGACGAAAACGATTGTCAAAAGAGGGGTTACCGAACTGGTTACCCCGGGAGTATCTTACCACGATAAGATCCTTGAACAGAAAGAAAACAATTTCCTGGCCGGGGTGCACCTTGAAGCAAAGACTTCCGGAATATCATTCCTCGATATTTCCACGGGGGAGTTTTACCTTGCACAGGGAAATTTTGAATACATCGACAAACTCATCCAGAGTTTCCGGCCGAGCGAGGTGATCATTCAAAAGAATAAACGCCAGGAGTTTACAGAATTGTTTGGCAGCAAATTTTATATTTCCACCTTTGATGACTGGGTTTTTACCACCGATTTCTCAAAAGACCTGCTGCTGAAACATTTCGGCACCGCCTCCCTGAAAGGATTCGGAGTGGAGAATCTCGAAATGGGCGTGATTGCGGCCGGTGCTGCATTGCACTACCTTGCAGAAACACAGCATGATAAAGTACAGCATATCTGCAAACTGAACCGTATCGAGGAGGATCATTACCTGTGGCTTGACCGGTTCACCATCCGCAACCTTGAACTGCTGAGTTCAGGAAATGAAAATGCAAAGACTTTGCTTGACGTGCTTGACCAAACGGTTTCTCCCATGGGTTCGCGCCAGCTGAGACGATGGATCATCCTGCCTCTTAAAAACCGGCAGCCTGTGGAGGATAGGTTGGATGCCGTAGAGTATTTTGTCGCAAATGCAGAGGCTACCTCCCTGGTCCGTCACCATTTTCAGCAGATCGGCGACCTGGAACGCCTGATTTCGAAGGTAGCCGTGGCCAGGGTGAATCCCAGGGAGCTGATTTACCTGAAAAGAGCCCTCGACTCGATCGAGGTGGTGAAAGGGCTGTGCGAATCGTCGGGGAATGATGGGTTGCAGAAAATCGGAGACCAGATGAATATCTGCAACCTGGTTCGGGAGCGGATCGAGCGGGAAATAAACCCCGATCCGCCGGCGCTGGCCATCAAGGGGAACATCATCCGCGAAGGATTGGATGCCGAACTTGATGAGCTGCGGATGATGGCCTTCTCGGGAAAGGATTTCCTGCTGAAAATTCAGCAGCGTGAGATTGAAAAGACAGGCATTACTTCGCTGAAAATCGGCTTTACCAATGTTTTCGGGTATTATCTTGAAGTGACCAACTCTCACAAAGATAAAGTACCGCAGGAATGGCAGCGCAAACAAACCCTTGTGAATGCCGAAAGGTATATCACGGATGAGCTGAAAGTTTATGAAGAGAAGATACTTCATGCTGAAGAGAAAATGCTGGAGATCGAACTTAAATTATACAATGACCTGGTTTTGTTCATAGGCGATTATATCCAGCCGGTCCAGCTGAATGCTTCGCTGGTGGCCCGGCTGGATGTGCTTGTTTCGTTTGCGGTAAGTGCGGTTAAATACCGGTATGTCAGGCCGGAACTGAACGATACCTTCGTGCTCGATATAAAAAATGGCCGCCATCCGGTAATTGAACGGCAAATGAAGCCCGGGGAGGACTACATTGCCAATGATGTATATCTCGACGACCGGTCGCAGCAGATCATCATGCTTACGGGGCCGAACATGTCGGGAAAATCGGCCCTCCTGAGGCAAACCGCCCTGATTGTCCTGATGGCCCAGATGGGGAGTTATGTTCCGGCCGACAAGGCGGTGCTGGGCATTGTTGACAAAGTGTTTACCCGGGTGGGGGCTTCGGACAACATCTCTTCGGGGGAGTCGACCTTTATGGTTGAAATGAATGAAACTGCGAGCATTCTGAACAATATTTCGAACCGGAGCCTCATCCTGCTTGATGAGATCGGCCGGGGAACGAGTACGTATGATGGGATCAGTATTGCCTGGGCCATTGCGGAATTTTTGCATCAGCACCCGCTTTTCAAGCCAAAAGTGCTTTTCGCCACGCATTATCATGAGTTGAATGAGATGGCCGGGTTGATGCCGCGCATTAAAAATTATCATATTGCGATCAAAGAGATTCAGAACAAGGTGATTTTCCTGAGAAAACTGCTCCCGGGCGGGAGTGAGCACAGTTTTGGTTTGCATGTGGCAAAGATGGCCGGCATGCCCCAGTCCGTGCTTGACAGGGCAGGGGAGATGCTGCATCAGCTGGAGGAGAGCCATACGGCGGAAGGGCTTGGGAAACAGATGCGCGACAGGGGAAGCAGGGCAGGGGATGGCAAAGGCAAACCGGGTTCGAAATCTTCGGGAAGGTCAGCCGGATCGGGAATCTCTGATTCCGGGGCGGGCTACCAGTTAAGCTTTATCCAGCTTGATGATCCCTTGCTGCAGCAGATCAAGGAGGACATCCTGAATACCGAAATAAACACACTTACCCCGGTTGAGGCGTTGATGAAATTGAACGAGATTAAAAAATTGCTGAAAAAAAATTAGGAGCAATGATTTTTTTTATACATTTGCAGCCTCAAATTACCATGCGAAAGTAGCTCAGCTGGTAGAGCACGACCTTGCCAAGGTCGGGGTCGCGGGTCCGAATCCCGTCTTTCGCTCGAAACCAAATTAACTGTAGAGGCGCACCGCAATG
Organism: uncultured Draconibacterium sp.; assembly: GCA_964628215.1. Classification (GTDB taxonomy): domain Bacteria; phylum Bacteroidota; class Bacteroidia; order Bacteroidales; family FEN-979; genus CAIVAT01. Next base: position 70 of record CAZVNF010000097.1, on the reverse strand, counting down.
CGCCTTTACAGTTAAAAAGTCGCCCTGGTGGTGGAACTGGTAGACACGCAGGACTTAAAATCCTGTGACT
>CAZVNF010000096.1:0-14779 GCA_964628215.1 uncultured Draconibacterium sp. | reverse complement strand
ACTGCCGGATTACCACCCCACCAAAGCTGAGGGCCAAAGGCAACTTTTAAGCCATTCAATGATTTTTTCCCCTCAAATTCAAAACCAAAGGGTGCATCTCCGTTATAAATATCAATGTTTATTCCATAATTTGCTTCCGGGTATAATCCGAAAAAGTCTCCTTCGTATCCCCAGTGATAATGCCCCGTACGATAAAAACCTTTAAGATTAAACCATTTGTCGGTCCACATAAAATCGAAATTATATAATTGAATCCGGTTAAGCGATCTTATCGCCAGCGTGCCCTGATTGGTTTGTACCTCCTGGGTGCGGCCACGGGTTTCATAAAATATTTCATCAATCGGATTGTCGGCTACGTTTCCAAGAATATTGAAAGATACGTTGGCTTTCACATTTTCGGTCGGTTTCACTTCTACACCCACATAAAATGACTCCATATGATCAAAGCCAAGATAACTCGGATAGACTGGCGTTATCAAACCCGGGTTGTTTTCTTTCGGCGTAGTAATCATGTTGCCACCGGTACTGAAAGTGGTTATTTCTGCCCGTATGCCGCTGATTCGTATCCTTTTTGCTATTTCACTTTCCAAAGATGCCTTATCACCCCTGGCTTGTAATACTTCATTGATTATCTGGATATTTGAAAAGTACCTGTTTATCGAATCTGCTGTTAAGTTTTTGGCATATGGATTTAGTTTATGCGTTTGTTGCAAGGCATAATATGCCGCACGGGGATATAGTTGATAGTGGCCACGTGCATCTGTTTGACCTTTTGCGCAGATGCCGTACCACTCCTCGTTCATGTTATTCTCGCCTGCATGATAATCGTTTTGATAACCGCCATTACTCCAGGATGCATTTACGTCATGAATGTCCAGGTTTTCCGTTTGTTTGAATTTCCACCAGCCATCACTGAACATAAAGGTAAATCCGCCTATACAATTGCCGGATTTACCCAGCCCCGCCGCATTTTGATATATTTCTTTCCAGTTGTTGGTCAGGTAGTACGTTTGTGATTGCTGATCTTCTTCGCCGGCTGCAGTATTAAATGCATCAGCACCAAACTCGGTAAACATGATGGGTTTATTCAATACATCCTTTGTTTTTTGAAACGCATCTCCAAACGAAACTCCCCGGTACATGTTAACTCCCAGAATGTCAATATCCTTACATTCCCGGGCAATTATATCCAGGAAAAGCAAATCTCCGTTGCAAATGGCAATCGGATGAGAGTTGTCGATGGTTTTCATGGCCACAACGGCTTCGTTGAAAAGTTTATACAACGCGTTGGCACCAGCGGTTGATTTTCTTTGGTCAACAGGAATATCTTCTGTTTCGGCTCCCTGCCAGAAAAGTCCGTAATTGTTTTCATTGCCTAACAAGTACAAAAGCAAACCCGGTGTGTCTTTATACTCCTGAACAATTTTATTTACCTCTTTCAGAAGCAAATCGTGTACACGCGGATCAGAATATTCAGTATTCTCGACCCATTGGCCGTTTAAAGTCAGGCCATATCTTCCGAAAGAGTGATTTATCATGGTATAAATACCATATTTCTCATAAATATACTTAACCCATTTTGGTTGAATACCGGTATAAACACGAATGGCATTTACGCCAATGTTTTTCAACAAAGACATTTCTGAATCCAAAGCAGTCTTAATAAAATCATCGGATTGACTCCACAAACTGTAGGTGTAATTTGTGCCAATTGGAAAGTAGTCCCAATTCATGCCATTAATCATAAAACTTTTACCATTGACCAATAGCTTGGCGCCTTCGTTGTTGTTAAGAACCAGGACTTTGTCTGCCTGCGCAAAAATCGTTGTTATGAACAAGGCAGACACAAGTGTAAACAAGACTCTTTTCATAATTTTATTTTAAGGGTTAATAGATACTTTTTGCATTAATTATAACTCGCCCCTGCGCTCAACCAGCTTTTCCCGTATTTCGTTTGCCTTTTTTTCGGTGATATCATATTTCCACATGATAATAATTGCAAAAAAACCGGTTATTGATGGAATAAGAATATCTGCAATTCTCAGTTTAGTGATTGTATCCGCAGTTTGGACGGTTATGTTTTGATCAAATCCAACCATATCCAATACTACACCGCTGGTAAGCAGGGCAATCGCTGTTCCCAGTTTAACCATCCACCAATAAACAGCACCAAATGTTCCTTCTTTCCTGGGCATTCCGTTATTTAATTCATCCAGGTCGCAAACGTCAGCCGTCATCGACATCATTAATGTAAATAAGCCCCCTATTCCAAAGGAGATTAACGGGAGAGGTAAGAACATCAGCCATGGATTACCAGGTTGAAATGCAAACCATTTCAGCAAATACCCGACAATGGATATGACGGTAGAAATTATGAAGGCATTTTTCTTACCAACTTTTGTTGAAATAAAGGTAATAACAGGAATTACCAGAAATGCGGTTGCAATGGCGCTTATGGTACCAAACCAGGCGGGCCATTGCCCGGCGGCATTGGTGTCGCCTGAGAACAAATAAAAAATAATGATAAAGAAAGCAAACTGGGCGATAATCTGAAATCCGTTAAAAATTAGAAATGTAGCTCCGCACAATCTTAAAAATGATTTATTTGTGATTATTTGCTTCATGCTTTTAAACAGAGCTTTCATATTATTGGTAAACTCTTTGGCAGAGAGTTTGGCCCTGTTCGTTAAATGTGTCTGATCAATTTCTTTGCAAAACAATGCCGGCATCACTCCTAAAAACAAACAGATGGCCCCGACCCAGATAGACAGGTTACGGGCGCCTTCCGGAGCGCTTGGATACACATCCTGATTATAAATGATAAACCAGAACCAGGGAGCGATCATCCAGGCAAATTGTCCCATAAACTGAGAAATCGCCATCAACCGTGTTCTTTCGTTATAGTCGGGGGTCATCTCATATCCCAACCCGATGAGAGGTGCAGCAAAAATGGTATAACCCACATAAAAGAAGAAGGACATAACCAGGAAGTAGAAAAAATTATAGGTTTGGCCATTCTCGGGATATAACTGCCACATTACCATGAATACAATTCCCGTAATTATCGCTCCTACGAAGATATAGGGCTTTCGCCGGCCCCATTTGGATACCGTGTTATCTGAAATAAATCCCATAATCGGGTCCATTACGGCATCAATCAAACGCGGTATGGCAGCCAGTAATCCCGCAAGTACAGGATTCATTTTCAATGATAATACCAGCACGATCATAAAAACCCCCAATGCCGCGGGAAATAGCTGATTCGTCAAATGTCCTGAACCAAAAGCAATTTTTTGCTTCAGGGGTACCACATCTTTCGGGCTTGTTTTAATTTGTTCCATAGAGTTGGTTTGTAAAGTTTTGCTGCATTACTTTTTTAGGTTTCCGGTCAACTGTAAACAAGCCCCAGTGCTTTTCAGGTTCCATGGCTTCAGGCGAGCCTTTCCAGGGCTCATCGAATGCTTCGAAAAAGAAAGTCATAACGCCCTCTTTTTCACTCCACTCAATAAGGTTATTATAATAGATGGCCTGAAATTCCTGGCTCACATTTTCGGGATTAATGCCCCGTCCGTTTGAATTGGTCGCCCAGCCGGCCTCGGTAATTATCACAGGTTTAAATGGATACCTGTCAGCAATGCTTCGGTAGTTCTGTTTTGTGTATTCCATGGCCTCATGAATGTGCTTGTACTCCCAAACCGGGTATGAATGGATGGAAATAAAATCGACTTCATCAGCCAGGTGTTTCAGTTTGTCGTACCAGGGGATATAGTTTTCGCAGAAAGTAACAGGCTGCCCCGCTTCATTTTTTATCATTTTCACGTAGCTGATAACTTTGTCTGCCGATACAAAATGATCTGTCCAGTCAACAGTTGCTTCATTTCCGGCCGACAGTGAAAAAATAATTTGCGGATACCGGTTGGCAAGACGGATCAGTTTTTTGATTTGAGCCAGGTTGTTCGCTGAATTTTTTTCAAGTTGTTCCTCGCTGTAAATTGTGCCCCAGGGACAACCAAAATTGTTTAATTCCGCGCCAATATAGGCGCCAAGCATCACCTTGAAATTCAGATTCTCTTTTTCGATTACTTCTAAAACCCTTTCAGCGTGTAAATCGCAGTCATACAAACGAAGGTAAGACCATTGATTTTGAAGGATCAGCAGGTCTTCCTTTATTTGTTCACAGGTAGGGAATATTCCGGTATCAGGACTTTGTCCATCCCTGTATCCTGAATAGCAAATTGCTTTTCCGAAAGGTATGCCCAGTCTTTTAAAAAGATTCATCGGGTTTTCGTTATTTTCCGTATTTCAATTTCCCGTCTTTATCCCAAAGTCCCCAGTAAGCTCCCACATCGCCTTCCCCGCCCATTTTCCATGTTTCGTCGAACGATGAAAAATAGAACATGTCAATATTTTCTTCCCTGCTCCATATTTGAGCATTGATAAAATAGCGGATAGCATTGTCAAAAGAGGGTTCAGAATCTTCAAAAGCGGTTCCCAGGTTTGGCCAGCCGGTTTCGGTGATGATTATTTTTTTACCATTTCCTGCCTTCAGTGCACGATGAAACATGTCTTTCATGTAGAGGAGCGAATAGTCGATATGACAGCCTTCCCAGAAGGGATAGCAATTCGCGAAAATGATATCGCAGGCTTCTGTTATCGCCGGCCGGTTGCAAAATTCATAGTAGGCATCAACGTAGCCTACCTGAATTCCGGGTAATTCATTCTTTACCCGCAGGATGTATTTCAATAATTCTTCCTCTGTTAAATCTTCCCGGTACAGAACTTCATTGCCCACAGCAACCAGATCGGCGTACCCATCTTTGGCAACCCGGATCACATTGGTTATTTCCGTTTCATTGATGGTCTCATTTGCGCCCAGCCATGCCCCGACCATTGTTTTTAAACCGTATTCTTTTGCGATGCGCGGAATCATTTCATTTCCATCGGTACATGAAAAAGTCCTGATCCATTTGGTAAATGGCCTGATAATCTCCATTTTCTTACGGATTTGTTCCTCAGTAATTAAAGAACCCGGCTCCTGGCCTTCAAGATAGGGGCTGAAACATATGCCGTGCATGCCTTTGTCAAGCACTTCGGTAAAGATGGATCGCAGATCTGCGGTTGATTTATTCGTAAAGTCCTGGCCGGCCAGTGAAAGTATGAAATCACTTCTAAACGACATATTGATTTCCTCCGGTTAAGTAAGTAAAAAATTATTTGACTGCTTTTCTGAATGAAACTTCAATCTGGATCAGTTCACCTGTTCGCTGAAATATTTTGGAGCTCATTTCTTTCCCTAAAGAGTGAGCAGCTATCCGTGTCTGTTTTCCATCAGCGGATACCACAACGGTCTTATTTTCGTCTGCAACAGAGTAAACAATCGGAACCTGGCAGAATGTAAATCCCAATTCTCCTTTTTTAAGGAGTATGTGCTGCAGTTCTCCCTTTACATTAAAATATTCGAAAACGCTTTCATGCTTCAAAAGTTCATCAGGATTCAGCAAGGCGAACTGGAATGCAATTTCCCCATCCTGTATATGAATACCAAGTTCTCTCATTCGTGAAAGGTAGTCTTCTTTCACCTGCCCGGTCATGCCAGGCTGCTGCGCACCTGCATTGCCGGGTGTGTGTGAATAGGCATCTGTTGGGAAAGCACCATATAAATCAGGTGATTTATTCAACCCCAGTCCTGCTTTGATTTCGAAATAGTGATCTTTGATTTTGCCAACCACAACAGGGTCTGCTGATTCATAGATGCCTTTAAAATAACATTCCTGGGTTGCAAGCAGCAATTTGGAAACCATGTGCCAGTAAATGCTGCCCAATCCTTCGTACCCATAAAAGGTGCCCGACCGGCCTGTAAACGACTGGTGATCGAAAAGTTCTTCGTAAATGGCTGAAATATTTTCTTTTTCTTCGTTAACAAGATGGGCATATCTGGCAGGATCAAGACGGGCTAAAGCACTTTCCAAAACGGCAGCATTGCGGAATGTTCCGTTAAAATGGAAATTACCCGGATCATCTTTGCTTAAAATAGATGAATCGGAGTCGGCAATTAATTTGCTCAGAAGTTTTGATTCCTTCACCTTATTTCCGGGGATATTGTTTTTCTGGGTGAAAAGAGGCAATTGCCTGTCGGGATACAGCAGGTAGCTGTATTGATCACGACGGAATAAGCTGCTGTATTTCAACGAGTCAAGAACATGCAGACTCTCCTCAACCGAGAGGTACCCGGAGCTCAGAACAGCAACCTGTCCTTCTAGCATTTCGTATAAATGACGGATTGAGACACTTTGATCCGAAAATGAAACCAGGTTATAGGAGTGGTACAATCCATCTTCGCGTTCATTGACACTGATCGACTGATCGATATATCTCAACGCAAGTTGCGTGAATTCAGCTAAATCTGTTACCTGAACCTTTATTTTCCTGCCTGAGAATGATTTTTCGTAAACAGTACCTCTGTAATCGCTTCCGGCTTCCCCAAGGCGATCGGCAAAGCGCCTTCTGTCGGAATTTGAAAACCCGGTTTCGATCAGGGCGCTATTTTCAGCAAAAAGTGTAAATATTCTGTCGAACAGGGTTTTTACCTCTTCGGAAATATTGATTTCCAGCGTTGATGATTTTCCAAACTGTTCGGACCAGAAATTCAGGAAGCGCCTTAAATAACAGAGCGTAACCATAGAAACTCCGTTACCCACCAGGGCATTGTTGGCATCATTCCATTCCGGACGTTGGGTGTTGAGCCAGATACCCGCTTCGGGAATGAAATTGCTGAGTTTGGCAAGCAGGGTAACCAGGATTTTTTCGGTAAGATTAACCCGGTAGATTTCATTATTCCGGACTCTGAGTAAAACGCCGTCAGCGCCGGTTTCACGGGTAAGCTCCTTGATTTTGTCATTTAATTCAAAATCAAAAATGATGGTGTCCTTTGGAGTTTTTACAATTTCGGGATAGGGTTTTATACGGTAAGGAATATTGGCATAAACAAATATTTCTTTTGTCAATAAGGCATTCAGGGTGCCCGGATGAAATTCAGCGGATAACTCGAGGAATTTCTCGAGGTAAATAACCTGGTGGTCACCCCAGTAGCCGATATAGGCCCATGGATCGTGTGGATCGGGGCATTCCCAGTCGATGCCTTCACGGGTAACCCGGTAAGGGTTATATCCGTCGGCTGTTGTGGCATTTACAAACTTGCTGATCATCCCTTCCAAAAACCCGGGATAGGAGAGGCTGAGGGCTTCCCAGTTTTGAAAAATATCGCGCCAGTTTCCCTGGTAATTTAATTTTACTGAGCCATCCGGATTTTTTGTTTCGATTGAAAACTGGTTCCATGGGCGGCTCGGATCGCCATGCCTGCGGCTAAACGTGAGGGGCAGGTATTCACGGCAAATCCTCATCAGATCAAAATCTGATTTGTTTTCAGCCATCGTGGCCAATTCAGGGTAGCTGATTTTGTCGGGAAGCTGATTGAGCCATTGTTTGTATTTTATTGAAATGTCTTTATTTATTTGCCCGACAAACAGGATAAAGTCTGTTTTATCAAGGGTGTAATTGTTGTTGAAAATTCCTCCCCTCATCACATTGAACAAAGTATTGGAAAAATGGCGGGCATAGCTTAACTCGTCATTGCCCATTTGCATACCATCAGCGCCGGAAACAATTTTTTTCAGGTTCATTGTTCCTTTTTCAATATCGGCATCAACCAGCTCTATTATATTATGCGCAGTTCTTATGGCATTGCTGAGGTTGGCTACATCCCCGCTATCCTGGTTGATTTCAGCCACAATCATCCATTCCCTGCCGGCCTCTTTTTCAAGCATCAGGCGCGTGCACACATAATACGCGCCTCGTGTGGCCCTGATATCCGTTTCTGTTTCAACCGCTTCCCCTTTTTTGAAGTTCTCAACCTGGTGGTTGGAAATAAGAACTTTTGAATCGTGAGCCAGTCCGGCCGACCAAACAGTTGTTGCTTTAAGCGATTCACTGGGTTCGGCCCGGTCAACCGGAATAGAACTTAGCATATACAAGCCAAGTTTGGTTTCTTCAATCAATTCACATTTCTTATATGCATCGAGCAACGAGCTGAACGCATTCTGAAAATCGAAATCAACATTATTCGGCAGGATGTTTTTAATCCCGTCGAGTATGTCAACGGTAACGGGTGTGTTATTGTAATTGCGGATGACAGACTTTTTTACAAATCCGAATTTTTCACTATTGTACCATCCGTATCGGAATCCCACGCCCAGGTCGGCATTGATCTCTTCGAAAATGATTTTATTGCCAAAAATGCTTTTATAGAGATTACGTTCGATCGTGTAAATTTTCTCCGACCCGGCAGAAAAGGGTTCCCATAAATATGTTTTCTCGTCTTTGTCTACAAGCAGGTAGGTTTTACTACCGGTAATATCCCGGTTATCATGTATTTTATCAACAGTATAATAGGGAAACAAAGCGTTGTTACGGTCTTTCCTGCCAGCTGAAAGCGAACCGTTGCCCGAAATAAACATCCAGTGATCGGAATCGCTTACGATGGTCATAAAGAAATCGGGCATCAGGTTGCAGTTGGAGATCTTGTAAAATTTTTCGTTTTCAATTTCCACAAATCTGCCTTCAACTTTCGCACTGAGGTGCTTTATTTGCGTGTTTCCTAAATAGATTGATTTCTCTTTCATGCCAGTATGTGTAGTGGAATCATGAATTTCGTGCAAATCTATTCATCCCTTCCCTAATCCGGGAGAAGGGATGAATAGAAAACGGGTAAGCTAATAACGGCGGGTATGGCAGTTATTTCTTGATAAACACGGATGTAACTGTTTTGTCATTTGAATCAGTCATCTTAATCGTATACACACCTGTTTTAAGGTCACCTACATTTACACTGTTTGATACATTGCCATATTCTTTGACCCGGGCTCCTAAAACATTGTAAATAGCAACTTTGGTTATGGTTGTATTTGATCTGATGTACAGATTGTTTTCGGCAGGGTTGGGATATACTGAAACATTGTTAACAGATGCATTCAATTCATTTACATCGGTATATACTCCAAAATACATATCATCCCAGTAGTAAGTCTTCTCACCGGCCTGTGCTCCTGTGGTGCCGAAATTAAAAAAGATAGATGCTTTATTATACGACTTGGAAAGGTTAAGTGCTGCTGTTCCGGGGGCCTGATTGCTGAAGTCAAAAACCAATGATTGCCATGCAGAGGCTACTGTGGTATTGGCTTCGGTTTCAACACTGATTGTAGGATCATTTGCTGCTTCAACTTTGAGACGGATTGGGGTGCCGGCAGTTGGCGACCAAACTTTCACACTCATTTTAGTTGCTGTTGCTGTAAATGGAATCGGGTTGGCAAAACCTATGGTTCCGCCGACGGTGGTTCCGGCCCAAAGCTCTGCGGTGGCAGTTTTGATGGTTTTGGCTACATGATTGGTCGCATTGGTCGGATCAACGGTGATTTCCGACGCATTGCCACCGAAATCGGTCAAACCGTAATTCAGGGTTGCATCTTCAAAAGTAACAGGCAGATTGAGGGGCGGTACAGGAACTCCTACATAGAATTCCATATCATCCCAGTAGTAAGTTTTCTCTCCGGCAATTGCACCTGTAGTTCCAAAATTAAAGAAGATGGATGCCTTGTTATAGGAATTGGCAAAGTTAATGGCAGCTGTCCCGGCAGCCTGGTTGCTGAAGTTGAAAACCAGGGTGTCCCATGCTGCTGCCAATGTGGTGATGGCTTCTGTTTCAACACTGATGGTAGGGTCGTTTGCAGCTTCAACTTTAAGACGGATAGGGGTTCCGGCAGTGGGTGACCAAACACGCACCCTCATCAGAGTTGATCCGGGGGCAAAAGGAATCGGGCTGGCAAATCCAACGGTTCCGCCAACGGTAGTTCCTGCCCAAAGCTCGGCAGTGGCAGTCTTAATGGTTTTGGCTGCATGGTTCGCCGGGTTTACAGGATCAACTACAATTTCAGAAGCATTGCCTCCAAAATCTGTCAAAGCATAATAATTAGGTGTTGTGTTTTCGAAATTCACAGGCAGGTTCAATGCTTGTCCGAAGCTAAACACCGAAAATAACATGCTTAATGATACAATCAGTAATTGTTTTTTCATAATTCGTGGTTTGTTTAAAGATGAATGGTATAATTTAACAAAGCAAACATAGAGTACTATTCAAATTTTTAAAAATATTCCGGTGCATCAAAAATGCAGCAACTCCATATTGACTAATACATCAATAATACATCAAGAGGATTCTAAAATATTGAAAATCAAGTGTAAGAGTATTATAAACAATCGATTTCCTGTGCAGAAGGTTACAACTGTATCATAAAATCAGTGAGGTTGGCGTTTCGGTCGAGTCCTAATTTTTTGCGGATTCGATAACGGCCTATTTCAACGCCACGGGTACTTATATTCATTAATGTGGCTATTTCCTTGCTGGAAATATTCATCCGGAGGTAAGCACATAAGCTGAGTTCACGCGGGGTAAGACTTGGGTATTGCGATTTGAGTTTTTTGAACAAATCTTCATGTACTTGTTCTACATGGGTATTGAAAACCTGCCATTGCTTCTCATTATCAATCTCTTTTCCGATCCTCTTTAAGGTTGTGTTCAAGTCATTTTTAAGCTGATCATCATTCAGTGCATTTTTGATCTTGACAAGTTCGTTTTTCAATTTGTGCAGGATCTCATTTTTTTGAATGAGGAGCATGGTGGAGTTGGCAAGCTCTTTTTCTTTATGAATCATTTCAAGATTCAGTTTTTCGTTTCTCAGCCTGATCAGCTCCTTTTCGGTAAACAGGGCTTCTTCCTTGAGTTGCTGCTCCCGTTGCCTGTATTTGTCTTTCTGTTTTTCTTTTTCTTTAAGCCGGGATTTTTCCATGCTTCGGAGGAAAAAGCGATAACCAAGATACAACAGGCAAAGCGCAATCAGGCTATAGATGATCCATGCGTAAATTGTCTGGTACCAGGGAGGCAGGATCAGGATCCTGTATTGCAGAACAGGAGTGGTTTTTCCCTGCAGGGTTTGCGCTTTCAGCAGAAATGTATATGAACCGGCCGGAAGATTTGTGTACTCCTTTGAGTTTCGGGTTGCCGGAGGCGACCATGTTTTATCAAAACCCTCTAATTTATACTGGAACGTGATGCCCCGCTCTGCGAACTGGCTTGCAGCAAATTCGAGGGTAATCGCATTGCTGGCATATCTGAATTTTGGGATAACCTCCTGGTGAGGATTGCTGCTGTTAAAGCGAAAGGTGCCTTCGGAGGGGTCACTTGAGTGTAATTTACTGAGATACAGAACAGGCAGGAAACTGTCGTGCTTGAACTGAGTTGAATTATAATGGGCGAAACCACCCTCCAGTCCAATCAGCACATTGCTGCCATCCAATGCATTGATGTGCCCAAAGGCTGGAATAACCATCCCTTTGAGTTCCATAAAAGGAGCATTGATATTGCTATAGGTTCCATCTTCCTGAAAACGTAAAACACCAAGCTGCTGATTTTGATAGTACCAGATATTGCTGGCCTTGTCGCATGTAAGATAATCTATTTGCACGGGTCCCCGAAAGTGCTGATTCAACTGCAAATCAGGTTCGAACAGGTCGCTGTGCTCGTCATACCTGAAAATACCGGCTCTTGTTCCAACTGCAATGCCTGATTTCAATTTGAAAAGCGAGTTGCCAGGATCGGAGGGTAATCCTTTTTTGCTGTCATAAAAACGGGTTTCGGTTACACGCTGAAAGGAGGCATCGGGTTTTATCCGGAACAATCCTTTATATCCATGACTGATCCAGATATATCCTTTTGCATCCTGCTCAAGGTAGTGTGATGACTGATCGTACCCCGACAGTTTATTCCGAAAAGCCCATAGCGCCCCTTTCCTCTCCAATACGGAAAGCCCTGCAAAATTCCCTACGAGCACCAGGGGTTGCTTTTGGTCAACCTTGATCATATTCCAGCCGCCCGGTACCGATGATATTTTAATGGCTGTTTTATCCAAAACCTGGAATACCCCCAAATTGTGTCCGCATAAAAGGGTGTTGTCAATGATTGTCAGGCTCCAAACCTGGCCTTCAGTGCCTTCTATCAGCTGAAAATCTTCTTTTTGCTTGAGGGGATTGCTGAAAATCTCCCATGGAATATAAAACAGGCCCTGGTTGGTTCCCAGGTATAAGTTGTCGCCAAAAACAGCCGAGGCATAGCCCGATCCAATATTAAAATAGTTTTGAATAAAAGTAAGCGGTGAAGTAAAATGCAAGACAGAGATCCCGTTGTCCAGCCCCAGCCAGATATTGCCTTCCTGGTCATTTCCAATGCAGAGGACGGTATTGTTTGACAGGCCGCGATCTTTGTTTATTTCAAAAACCACCTGTCCGGCTGTATCCGAAATGATCAGCCCGTTTTGTATTGTACCAAAAGCAAAATACTTCTTATCAATCAATGCCCCTGAAAAAATCTGGTACTTTTTCAACAACCCGTTCAGGGGTTTCTCCCAAGTATGAAATTTTTCACCATCGTACCGGAACAATCCGTTTTTTGCTGTTCCGACAATCACCTGGTCGTCATTCAACGGAAGCACCGTCCATACCGGAATCCCGGCGAAAGCAGATCCATCGGGGATGTTGCGCACTTTCCCTTCGCGATACTGCATGAGTCCCTGCGTTTCATCATGCACCCATAAAATCCCGTTAACATAGTATGAAAAGTGAAATTTTGATCTTGGATAGACGATGTCAATTTTATCATTATTGTAAATGAACATAGCTTTGAACGACTGGAAAACAATGCCGAAACTTGTTTTGTGAATTCGCCAGATCTCGTCAAAATCAGTTACAGAGTTTTTAAGCAAAGGGAGAAGGGAATGAAAGTGCAGGTTCCCGTCGGTATCCGCCTCATAAAAACCGAATTTATTAAATGCCCCCACATAAATGCGATTATCATCGATGCAAATGGAGCGGATGACCAATTCAAGGTCGCCGTAAACAGTCCAGTGTGAACCGTCAAATTCCACCAGTCCATTATTGTTGCCAAAGTACATCATGCCGTTTGATGCTTTGGCAACTGCCCAGTTCTGTGTACCCCCGTTGTACTCCGCACGGCTGAAATTATGAACACCTGGCAAGCCAAAACGCTGGGCATTCGCAGAATCTGTTAAACAACCTGCAGCCAGTATGCCAAGTAATACGATTATTTTCAGTCTCATGATTCGTGAAAATTTCCCTCAGAGAGTAAAAGTAATCCAAATTCCATTGTGCTGTGCGAATGGGGGCTCTTTTTCCGAAAAATCATTCAATTTATATATGGATTCAGGGAAAGATCTCTCACAGTTGAAATAGTTAATTATAAATCAGATTGTTGTTGAAATTTTATTAATTTAGTGGGGTCATTTTTTGTTTTTAATCAGAGGTTGTGTATGAAAGATAAGGAAAGTAAATCTGAATTTGACCTTCTTAGGCTAAGGGCAGAAGAACTGTGTAAAAAGAAACCGTCACAGTCCGGTCAAATACTTTCTGAAACAGAAACCAGGAATGCACTTTATGAATTGGAAGTGCGCCAGATTGAGCTTGAGCTCCAAAACGAGGAACTTCGTCACTTATGGGCGAAGACAGAAGTTATCAATGACAAATATACCGGGTTGTTCGATTTTACACCTACCGGATATTTTATGCTTTCGCAGGAGGGGAAAATTATCGAGTTAAATCTCAGCGGGGCCAATATGTTGGGTAAAGAGCGCCAGTCATTAAAAAACAGCAGGTTCGGTTCCTGTATTGCCGAAAATGCCAGGCCTGTATTTAACAGTTTTCTGTTAAAGGTCTTCACCAGCAGGAACAAGGAAAATTGTGAGGTAACAATTTCAAACCAGGACCTGGTACCCACCTGTGTTTCCCTTACAGGTATTGTTGCGGAGAATGGAGAACAATGCCTGGTTACGATGGTCGATATCACCGAACGCAAGCGTGCGGAAGAATTGCTGGTGCAAACACGTCACAATTATGAAACCTTCTTTAATACCATTGATGAATTTTTATTCGTACTTGATGTTCATGGGAACATCATCCACACGAACACCACTGTAATTAACCGTTTGGGTTACACCCTGGAAGAACTTATCGGGAAATCAATACTTATGGTTCATCCTGCCGACCGGCGTGAAGAGGCGGCCGGGATTGTTTATGAGATGTTGAACGGAATAACCACCTGCTGTCCTGTTCCTATTGTGACCAAGGCCGGGGTTCAGATTCCCGTGGAGACAAGAGTGACCCTTGGTACCTGGGATGGACAACCTGCCATATTTGGTGTGACCAAGGATATTTCGAAAATCAAATTATCTGAAGAAAAGTTTTCCAAGCTGTTCTATATCAATCCTTCTGCCAGCGGATTGAGTGATTTGAATGACCATACCTACATCGAAGTAAATGAAGCATTTTGCTCGCTTCTGGGATTTGACAAACAGGAGGTAATTGGTAAAACGGCCATTGAACTGGGTATTTTATCTGCCTCTTCAGCCGCTTCCATTTTGCAACATACCGATGCCAACGGGAATATAACCAACGCAGAAGCTGAATTAAAAGCCAGGAATGGCGATATCAAACATGTCATGCTGTCGTCTGAAAACATCTATATACAGGACAAACAGTATCGTTTTACCGTGGTTCATGATATTACCGAGCGCAAGATTGCTGAGGATGCTTTGAGGGATAGTGAAGAGAAATACCGCACCCTGATTCAACATTCCAATGATCCGATTTTCAGTTTCAATCC
>CAZVNF010000095.1:0-14858 GCA_964628215.1 uncultured Draconibacterium sp. | reverse complement strand
CTACCTCACTACCGTCCTCACAACATCCCCAACCAAAAGGTCGAAATTCACTTGGTGGTCAGGTTTAGGTGAATACCCCAGAACCACGATAACAAGGTCTTTGGAAGGAATGATAAAAATGCGTTGCCCGTCATGCCCGTTGCAACTATACATGTCGGAGGGTGCCGAGGGGTAAAATTTGCTCCTGTTGAGCCAGAAACAAGAACCGTATTTGCCCTGGCTCACAGATGCGGGTGTGGAGGTATATCCGACCCATCCTTCCGGCAGTATCCGCTCGCCGTTGAATACACCATGGTGCAGGTATAGCAGGCCAAAGCGGGCAAAATCACGTGCGGTGGCATATATGTAGGATGAACCGATAAACGTCCCGGCCGGATCTGTTTCAAATATGGCATCCGGCATGCCGATTTTATTAAATAACTGTTCAGCCGGGTAGGAATGATAGGCATTGTCGTTGCTGAATTTTTTGCGCATCAGGTAACAAACAATGTTTGTTGAACCAGAGGAGTACTGCCAGTAAGTGCCCGAAGGATGATTCAATGGCCGGGAAAGGGCAAAGTTCGCCACATCACCGCTGTTGTACAACATCAATGTTACATCGGAACGATTGCCGTATTCTTCATTCCATTCAAGGCCGCTTTGCATTTGCATCAGGTCATTCAGGGTGATCTGGCTGCGCCCGTCATTTTGCCATGAGGCGATTCCTGTCTTATGGTGAATATCAAGCCGGCCTTCCTTTACCATGATCCCGGCGATGGCGTTGGTGAAACTTTTGGCCATTGACCAGCTAAGAAACCGTGTCCCGTAATTAAACCCCGGTTTGTAACTTTCAGTTGCAATGATTCCTTTATGAACTACCAGAAATGCAAATGTATTTCCATTGTAGTGATTCCCATTCATCAGTTTCCGGGTGACGGTTGAAAGGGCTGATGTGTCAATGCCGGTGTGGGTATCAGCAATGATATTCCCCATGGGCCAGGGAAGGGTGTCCTGGTTGTACTTTCCACCTGATGTGGCCGGAAATGGCTTGTTTCTCAATCCGGCCTCATTTCCTTCGCGGAGCAGGGTGCTTCCGAAACCATCCCGGTATATTGCTTTTGAATGACCCCAAAGAAACCGGCTGGTTACACTTTTTTCCTGGTAGTTGATTTCATTGGTCACAAATTGAATAAATGAAAAATTCAATTCAACATCTTCCACAAAGGTTGGATTTCTTCCCGAAACAAACACGGCAGAACAAAGATATTTGGCAGGATACCCGGTAATTATGGGAAGTAAGGAGTTAAGATAAAAAATCCCCCAGGCGAATATGGTCAGAACTACCAGCCCGGCAAAAAAATAAATTCGCTTTTTCATTCATCGCCTTATCAGAGAAGCGAATGAACCTAAGCTTTTTTTTCAGTTTGTTCGGCCTGAGCAGCTTTTTCAGATGGTTTCTTGAGCTCTTCCTCCATCCCTTCCATTCCATCTTTAAAGCTTTTTACGCCTTTACCCAATCCCTTCATGAGTTCCGGGATTTTCCGGCCCCCAAAAAACAACAGGACCACCAGGGCAATAAGCACGATCTCTGTCATGCCAAGTCCTAAAAATAATAAAAATCCTAAGGTCATGGTTTCGGTTTTAATTGTTCAATGTCATGCAAAGATACAAATCTAAATACAATTCGGATTAAAAAACAGGCAGGAATCCCCATAACTGAGAAAACGAAAACCATTTTGCAGCGCATGATCATATACATGTCTCCAGTCATCTCCGATCATGGCGGCTACCAGCAGCAGCAAAGAGCTTTGCGGCATATGAAAATTGGTGATCAACCCCGAAAGAAGCCTGTACCTGTAACCGGGCACGATCATGAGTTGTGTTTCTCCCGAATATTCTTCCAGTTGATGTGTGTGCAAATACCTGAGAAGGGATTCCAGCGATTGCCTGGGAGTGATAAGTTCAGTATCAGCCTGCTGATAAGGTGCCCATTGTGATACTGAAGGGTGGCGATCTAATCCGTTACGAATCACACTGACGCCAAGCCAGTAAATACTTTCCAGTGTGCGTGCGGATGTGGTGCCGATGGCAAAAACCGGTCGGTCCATGCCCAGGAGTAAACTTTCCAGCGTAAGCGTGGAAACCACTATCTTCTCGTGATGCATCACATGGTCTTTGATATGCTCTGCAGTAACAGGACGAAAAGTGCCGACTCCCACGTGAAGTGTGACGTTTTCTGTTACAGTTCCTTTTACCCGAAGTTTGTCCAGCAGTGCACCTGTGAAATGCAATCCGGCGGTAGGGGCTGCAACAGAACCTTCCTGAACGGCATAAACGGTTTGGTACCGTTCATTATCAGAAGCAATCGCGGGCCTGTTGATATAGGGCGGCAAAGGAATGACTCCTGCTATTTCAAGAATCTCCGAAAAAGTCTTCTCCGGGGGATTCCAGCGAAATGCGATTGCAAAGCAGCCGTCTCCGATATCTTCTTGAAAATCAGCGAACATTTGATGCAGAATGCCATTATGCACAATTTCCAGAACAAGGGTTCCGGATTTCCATCGTTTACGGTTTCCAACCAGGCATTTCCAGGTGGAAGCACTTGTTTGCTGAAAAGATTCCTGAATTTCCGAAACAGGGGAAAGGGGCTCCAGGCAAAAAATTTCAACCTGGCCCCCGGTGGTTTTTTTGAAAATCAGCCTGGCGTGAATCACCCGGGTGTTGTTGAAGACAAGCAGGCTGTTGTCCGGAAGATATTGGTCGATTCCCGAAAAATGACTTTCTTGGATAACCCCCTGTTTGTATATCAGCAGCCTGGATGCATCACGGTTTGCAAGGGGGAATTGGGCAATCTGACCGGCAGGCAGCGGGTAATCAAAATCTTTAATCCGGATGGAGTGGGGTTCAGGCATCAAAATGTTTTTCCGGCAAAGGTCGGGAAAAAACAGGATGTCTCAGTGTTTGTCGGAATTGAAAAAGTTTGGTTTAAAGGTCAGCATGACATAGGCATATTGCGCCCATTCACTGGTGCCAATATTAATCCCGTTCAACCGTTCCATCGACTCGGTTGGCAGAAAAAAGCAGTAGGCAGCATTGAGTTCGAAATTACTGAATGGTTTGTAAACAACCATCATGTCGATTTCTGATCCAAGATTTTTATCGACTTCAACATAGGGGAGGTCGCCCGGTTTGTTCACTGTTGCGGGTAAATACCCTTTTGCCAGTCCGAACATCCTGAAGGTTGCCTCAAGAGAGGTTTTACCTGTAATCATAACGGTTGCCCGTGCATACAAGTCGGTGAGGCCGGCACTGTTTCCGTTGACTACCTGTGCCGTAAACATGTCCATATACCCATAAAACGCATGGGCCGTAGGATAGAGGGTTGAAAATGAAGTAGATTTTGTTTTGATCCCATTTACATCAGAGTAGTCATTCCCGCTTAAATATTCATACCCGGCCAATAAAGTGAGTGGCTTAAGAACTTTATAAGAGGCATAACCACCAAAAAACCCGGCACTGATTTCTCTCCCGTCGCTGAAGTGCCCGGTCTGATAATATCCGGCTGCGAAAATTTTAAATTTCCTGAGGGTATACATGGCTGTTCCTCCAACAGTAAACCGCCCGTATAATTGTGTGGGATAGGCGGTTGTTACAGTTGTAGTAGTGACGGTTGGAAGTATAGTGGTTCCGATGGTGTCGTGGTTCCCGTTTGTCACGTAAAGTGTGTCGTATCGTGTTGATTTGCTTTTAGTGGAAGTACCGGGCTTTTGGAAAACATCCAGCACCGCAATCATACTTACTGTCAGGTTGTCCTTGAAAAATTTCTTTTGCTCATACAGGTATCCCATATATTTATAATTTTTCAATGGATAGGAAACGAGATACGCGCTGGCAGGCGCTACATTGTTAATTGCAAAACCGAAGTCGCCCCGGTAACCGTATTTTGCAGATTCCCATTGTGCCACAACCACATCGTGTGAGGCTCCTCTTGGCCCCCAGTTTGAGTTTCCTAACAAACGCCCGTCATCATATATTAACTCCATTCTGCCGATTTTTGCAGCAAAGCCTTTTGTAAAGTTATATTTGAACCAGGCTTCATATATATTAATCGTGTTGCGGGTAATTGTGTCGGAAGCATAGTTGTTTTCTCCGTAAACATAGGCGTGTTGTATGGAGAATTTAGCCATAAACTGCTCATGTTTATAATCAACGATGAGCCTGTTTCGCCCGAGAATGTCAGCATAGGGCGTCTGGCTTGAATCCCGTAATTTTCCATATCCGTCACGATATTCGAGGCGCGGTCTGAATTCAGCGGAAATGTTGAATTGTGCACTGGCAGTCATTGATAAAAGCACGAAGAGGCATGCCGGTAACCATGCACTCGAAAATATTTTTTTCATGGAAGGAGGAATTGAGTTTGTGAACAGAATAATCGGGCAAAAGTAGCAAAATGGATTAGATATGGAAAGAAATTCGATACGTTTTATTAGAATTAATTAACCCTGAAATTATAATTTAGTAATTTCTGTACTGGAAAATCATGGATGGAGGCTCTTCAATATAATGGTTATGTTTTCCCGTTTTCTGTTTTCCAGAATTTTTTGAAATTCCAGGGTGGCAGTTCCGGTCATGGCTGCGAGCACCGGACCGGCCAGGAACAGCCCCAGGTTCAATGAAAGGATCGTTAGCAGCAAGTCGGTTGCGCTCATCGGGCGGACGGCCCCTTTTTCTATTTCTGCCTTTAAATCACATTCCAGCTTCTCTAAGTAAGATCTGGGCAAATCTCCGATTTTAGCCTTCAGGAACTCTTGTCGAACAGGATTGGTAATAAGCTCATTGAATAAAAGAAACGGCATTTTTGGATTCGCTGTCATGAGGTCAAACAGGGTTCTGGTTTTCTTCCTGACATTCTCTTCAAATGAAACATCCTCATCCGGCATCTGGTAGAGGGCAGATGTCAGCATTGTGGCGTATTTTTCAAAAACAATCTCAAACAACCGGTCTTTTGTTCTGAAATAATAATGAACCAAAGCCTGGTTACACCCCGCTTTCCTTGCGATTTCCGTGGTTGATGTTAGTGCAAAGCCTTTGTCGAGAAAAAGCACCTCGGCAGTCTCCAGGATAACCTGTTCTATGGGGTTCTCTGTTTCCTTATTCACGATATTAATTATACTATTTAATAGATCTATTAAAGTATTGCAAAGAAAGCACATTTAATACAAAAACCCAAATTTTAAATGGAATTAGTAATTTCCCCGGGCTTCAGCTCCGGTAACCACTTCAACACTGGCCCCGCAGCCAAGCCTGCTTGCACCTGCATGGATCAATGCAACGGCCTGTTCGAAATTCCTGATGCCGCCGCTGGCTTTTACGCCCATCTGGGAACCAACAATCCTGCGCATCAAAGCCACATCATGAATGGTCGCTCCGCTTCCTGAAAAACCGGTACTTGTCTTGACAAAGTCAGCGCCTACTTTGCGGGATATTTCGCAGGCAATAATTTTTTCTTCGTCGGTTAACAGCCCTGTTTCGAGAATAACTTTTAAGACAGTAGAGCTTCTGCAAACTCTCTTTATTGCCCGGATGTCTTCTTCAACCAGTTTTAAATTTCCTGATTTCAGGGCGCTTACATTGATCACCATGTCAAGCTCCTCCGCCCCGTTGCCAATGGCATTTCTTGCTTCAAATGCTTTGCTGCGGGTATCCATTTCTCCTAACGGAAATCCGATCACAGAGCAAATTTTAACTCCCGTTCCCCGGAGTTTTTTCGCAACAAAAGGAACCCATGAGGAGTTTACGCATACTGATTTGAACTTATACTTGACAGCCTCATCGCAGAGTTGCTCAAATTGCGAGGTGACTGAACCCGGTTTCAATAAAGTATGATCGATGTATCCGGCCAGTTCTGCAGCCGTAACCCCGGGGCTGGACGGCACAACAGGTTTGTTTTGACCTGGTGTTGTATTTTCAGGTGTCTGCGATTTCTGGGTAAGCCGCTGAAGTACTTCCCTGGTAATCCGGTCAATTAATTCATTTTGATCCATCTTATTTCCCTTCTCTTTCGATTGACATCATTTTATTAATCCTGGGCCAGTGCCTGCCTCCTTCAAATCTTGTTTCAAGCCACAACCTGGCCATACTGCACAATTCTTCTTTTGGGTGGAGTGCAGTTCCCATCGTAAGAATGTTTGCATTATTATGCTCCCTGCTGTTGATAATCGTTTTAGGACTCCAGCACAGGGCCGCCCTTATACCGTGAACTTTATTGCATACCATGCTCGAACCTATGCCTGCCGCATCCAGCATGATCCCCCGTTCGCATTCGCCACGCACGACTCTTCTCGCAACTTCAACGGCAAAATCAGGGTAATCCACTTTCTCCGTGCTGTTGTTTGTTCCCACATCCGTTACTTTATAGCCTGCACTTTCAAGATACTGTTTGAGCATCTCCTTCGCATCGTACGACCCGTGATCGGCTCCGATCGCTACTTTTCTGACGAGAATGCGTGCATTTGTACCACCTTGTTTATCCTGATCAATTATCATGCGCCTGTATTTCCTTAACCTTCTCAAAACAAATTAACTATTAGAATTCAGGTGAATTTCATCAACTATTCCTGCGATAACAGATTTTACAGTAAATGTATCCGGTTCGCCCAGGATCATTCTTGCAGAACCCCCTTCTTCGAGAATCAGCACGGTATCTCCCACACCTGCCTGAACCGTATCCACCGCCAAAAATGATTTTCCCGTGAATTGTCCGTCAGGGGTGACAGGTTGCACAATAAGGATCTTTCTCGATTCATACCCGGCTGCTTTAATGGTCGAAACCACATTCCCGGTAACTTTTGCCAGTATCATATCCGATTTTCCAGAAAAACATGATCAACAATTCCAACAATGGCTGCATCACACGGATTCATCACGGTTTCCAGTATTCTGCCAGCCTCTTTACTTGTTTCGTAATAAATCAGGTCGCCCTGTCCTGAACTCACAGTGTCAAAGGCAACAAACGGGCACCCGAACGGAACCAGGTTTTCATCAACCGGTTGAACCAGAAGTAGTTTAATCCCCTCGAATGAGGGAACTTTTTTCGTACATACCACTCTTCCGGTGACTCTTCCTAATTTCATGCTGATGTATCTTTTATTAAAGGTCAGATAATCCTGAAATAATCAACCAGGGTGCAACGCCTTTCCCTGGAAAAGGTTCGGGCCCGGGTTACTCCTTCGCCTGTGGGGCTTGCAATAGTGAAAGAAGCAAATCCGGCGCCTCCGTGTCCGAGGCCGGCATAGCTTGGGCCATTCTTGATGAAAATCGAACAATTCATCGCCCGGGCCATTTTACTAAGCTTGGCAATGTTGAGTGAATGCATGATGGCGGTATGTCTGAATCCATGTTCACATTCCACTGCCAGGTCAATGGCTGCATCCACATCTGCAACCCGCACCAGGGGCATCACCGGCATTAATTGTTCAGTCCACACAAGGGGATGTTCCCTCCCTACTTCGCACAACAAAAGCCGTGTTGCCGGGGGTACCTCGAGTCCGATTGCCCGGGCAATAAAATCAGCATTTTTACCAATATACTTTTTCTCGGCGGCACCTTCCTTTCCAGGCCCTCCCGGGTCGGAGATGACCAGTGCGGTTAATTTTTCAATTTGGGCAGGGGTTAACTCAAAAGCTCCGTTTTTCTTCAATTCTTCTTTCAATCGGTCGGCAACGGAGGCAACCACAATAATTTCTTTTTCGCAGATGCATATAACGTTGTTATCAAAGCCTGCTCCATTTACAATGTCTCTGCCGGCCTTAACCAGGTTGGCGGTTTCATCAACCACGCAGGGAGGATTTCCCGGCCCGGCCGCTATCACTTTTTTTCCGCTGTTCATTGCCACGCGCACTACGGCAGGGCCCCCTGTTACCACCAATATGGCTATTCCGGGATGAGCCATCAGTTGTTTGGCCGATTCAATAGTAGGTTCATCGATACAGGTAAGCAGGTTTGCCGGTCCGCCTGCTTCTGTAATTGCAGTATTTAGCAGATTGATCAGCCGGGCGGAGACCTTTTTTGCAGAAGGATGAGGATTGAACACTACGGCGTTTCCGGCAGCTATCATGCCTATGCTGTTGCTGATGATGGTTACAGCCGGGTTTGTACTGGGGGTTATAGAGCCGATTACGCCATAGGGAGCCCTTTCAACAAGGGTTAATCCATCGTCGTCGGAATAGGATTCCGATACAATGTCCTCCACCCCGGGTGTTTTCGTTATTCCTAATTCATTTTTAATG
This sequence comes from uncultured Draconibacterium sp., assembly GCA_964628215.1. Lineage (GTDB taxonomy): Bacteria > Bacteroidota > Bacteroidia > Bacteroidales > FEN-979 > CAIVAT01. The sequence continues at coordinate 6,591 of CAZVNF010000095.1, read as the reverse complement.
ATTTTATCTTCCCAGCGTCCGAGCCCGGTCTCTTCATGGGCCATGCGGGAGATGGATTCATTGTGGGCAAGAGCTGTTTTCCGGATGTTTGCAATAATTTTTTTCCGGGTTTCGAGGGTCAGCATATTCAACTTACTGAATGCCTTTTCCGCCGCATGAATAGCTTCACTGATATTGGAAAAAACTCCTGCATTTTCAGTGCCGGCTTTCTCTTTTGCCGGGAAAATGTTCATATCCTGGATGACATCCTGTACGAGCTGACGTATGTTTTGTTCAAGATTATCCATCTTTTATTTACCTGTTAAAGGAAATATGGTTTTATTTCGGGGTGTGGCTGCGGTATCAGGGTGGCCATGCATAGCTGGTTCTCTGAGCGGGCTTTGGCGGTTCCAGCTTCCATAGCTGCTTCCATGGCATCGAGGGGTCCGAGCATTTTAACATACGATTTGCCTCCAAATCCAATGGCGAGCCTGATCTCGATTATTTTCACGTTGCCTTTTTTTGCTGCCTGGTCGGCGGCTTCAATCCCCGATACAACAGACAATGTTTCAATGATTCCAATAGCGTTCCAGGCTTCCGTGGAAACAAGGTTACCTATGGCGGGCACCACGTCCGGATGCACCATCGGGAGATAAAGACTGTCGACCAGGAAATTTTTGCCGGTTTCGTATCCCTTATTGAAGGAATATTCAACAGAAGCTACATCTCCACTGAATACGATCAGGTATTTCCCCGGACACATTGTTCTTGCCTCAATGATTTTAATGGGTGCAATTTTAACCATTTCATCCAGTGCGTGGATTCCTGCAGCAATACTGCTGAATTCCAGCACTCCCAATACCGTTACTTCCACTTCTTATGCATTATTTTCTGAAAATGACCTTATCGCTTTCATCTATCGAATCTACAATGCCGACAACGAGCGCATCAACCGGCTTGTTTACAGTGGCAGGGGTTTCTCTTGAAGGGCTGCCTTCAGTGACCATTACCAGTTCGTCATAGCCGGCCCCTATGATATCCAGCGCTACAATAAAATCGCTCAGTTTTTTACCGTACTGATCAGTTTTATCTATCAACAGGTATCTCGCCCCCGCCAAACTGTCGTTTCTTGAACTGCAAACTACTGTTCCGACTACTTTACCCAGAATCATACCTTGGTTACCTGTTTTTCTGATAAGTAAAACCACCGTCTTTTTCAATAAAATCTACGATGGCAATCACGGCAGAGTCGGAAGGCCTGCCTTCGGTTACATCAGTATACCTGGCGCTGCTGCCTGAAACGTAAAAAACTATCTCGCCTTCACCAGCACCAACCGTGTCCATGGAAACAACAAAATCTCCCTTCCCTTTCATCGACACCGGGTCGATTTTTTCAAGAAGCAAAAACTTAATCCCTTCTGTTTTCTGTGCTTTATGAGAGGAAACAACAGTCCCTACTACCCTTGCCAAAATCATAATGACCTGTGATTAATGATTATTTTTTCACAATCCCTCTTCCCAACGGCAATGCACTGTCGACATTTTGATGAGGCCGTGGTATAATGTGGGAGGAAACAACCTCTCCAACCTTTTGAGCCGCCTGAACGCCGGCATCAACTGCCGCCCTTACAGAAGCAACATCGCCCCGAACAAGCGCTGTTACGTATCCTCCGCCGGTTTTTTCATAGCCGATCAATTCTACTTTCGCAGCCTTTACCATGGCATCCGAGGCTTCAACCATAGCGGCAAATCCCCTTGTTTCAATCATGCCCAGTGCGTCTGATGTGTAATCATTCATACGATTTTCTCCTTATTTTTTCAAAATTTGCTTTTATTTGTATTCCTCTCTTCCGGATATCTCGGCAAGGCGTTTTTCGACGATGGTTTTACATTCAAGTACTTCTGCCTCCTCACCCCCAATGTAAACCCTTCCGAACTTGCCAAAACCCATCACATCTATGATGTTGATCCTGGCAGCTTTTTCTGCTTCATTTGCAGCATAATAGGCATATCCTGCCGGTTCAACTTCCAGTACAAACAAGGTGTCGCCCCTGAGGAGCATCATTCCCATTCTGGTTCTGTTGATAAGTTGTGCATGATGATCCTCAACGTTCTTGATCAGCTGGCTGGTAAGTATTCTTGGTTTAATCCTGTCATAGTCAATTTTATCGATGGCTTTCAAAACAGCTTCACCGGCCATGCGGGTATCGCCCTGGCTGTCGGAATGTACTTCAAGCATGCCATACGCTCTTTCAACGATTTGCATGCCAGGCGTCACATGGGTTGCTTTTAATGCAATGTCGGTAAGGGTGTTGATTTCGATTCCGGGCGCTATCTCAATGATACAGCACGCCTGCCCGGCCACGGGAAGATACCCTCTCGATACAGTAGATAGATAGGAAGCCATCTGAAGCTGCAGGGAATCCAGGAAAATATATGTTCTCAGGTCGATCATGGCTATTTCCCTTTCTTAGTTGTGTTTCCTCCTAAAGGTAATGCACTGTCAACATTTTCATGTGGCCGCGGAATGATGTGGGAAGATACCACTTCCCCTACTTTTTCAGCAGCCCTGATTCCGGCATCCACGGCAGCACGAACTGAAGCTACATCCCCTCTGACAATTGCAGTGACATATCCGCCACCCGTTTTTTCATATCCTATCAGGTCCACTTTTGCTGCTTTTACCATAGCATCCGATGCTTCGACCATCGCCGCAAAACCTCTGGTTTCGATCATCCCCAGGGCCCTCATTTCCTTGTTTTCCATTCTCTTTCCTCCAAGATAAAAGTGTGTTTGTAAATTCGGTTCAATTCAAGATAAACTCCTTCCAAGAAAGTAGCGGATGTAAACAAAATTACACCAATATGCAAAGGTAGTTTTTTTATGGAATAATGGTATCTGTACCCTTTTAATCATTTAAGGCGACGTCGTTGAAAATATTTAGGTAATTTTACAGGAAATTAGAATCTATGAAAATCAGGCAAAATATCCCCAATACAATTACAATAATGAACCTCCTGAGCGGGCTTGTTTCGCTAATCATGACATTCGAGGGTAATTATGTTTATGCTTCCCTGTTTATTTTTATTGCTGCGGTGTTTGATTTTATGGATGGAAATGCTGCCCGTTGGCTCAATGCCCATTCGGAACTGGGAAAGCAACTTGACTCGCTGGCTGATGTGGTTTCATTTGGGGTTGCTCCGGGAATCATGATTTTTCAAATGATTTCAGCGCAATGTGCCGGGAGCTGCAATGTGCTCGAAAAGATGCATATCGCCCCTTATTTTGCCATGCTTATTCCGGTTTGTTCGGCTCTCAGGCTTGCGAAATTTAACATCGACCTGCGGCAGGAGGTTAATTTTATCGGCATCCCTACTCCCGCCAACGCAATTTTCTTTGCATCCATTCCATTGGTGCTGTTGGTTCAGCCAGAAATGTTCAGCCTGATCCATCTCGACTTTCTCACCACTTTATTTTCCAATACAAGAATCCTGACGATCCTGGCGGTGTTCTTTTCATACCTGCTGATCTCGGAGTTTAAAATCTTTTCGATGAAGTTTAAAAGCTTGTCCTGGAAAGGGAATGAATTGCGCTTTATCTTTGTTATCTCATCCGTCGCACTGTTTATCCTGTTTTTTCTGAGTGCGATTCCCCTCATTATCATTTTATATATCCTGCTGTCGATATTCTTTCAAAATTATATCGTGGAATAACCGCAGAGGATATACTTCTACCGTAATTCAAACTTCTGTCCCAGGTAAACCTTGCGCACATGCGGGTCATCTGCAAGTTGCTGACCGGTGCCCGCCATCAGAATGGATCCTTCGAATAAAAGATAGGAGCGGTCGGTGATGGAAAGAGTTTCATGAACATTATGGTCAGTGATAAGAACGCCGATGTTTTTTTCCTTTAGTCTGGTCACGATTTGCTGTATATCTTCCACGGCGATGGGGTCGATACCTGCAAATGGCTCATCCAGCAGCACAAACTTGGGATCAACTGCAAGAGAACGGGCGATTTCACATCTCCGGCGTTCGCCACCGGATAATGTAATCCCCTGGCTTTTACGAACATGCTGCAATCCGAATTCGTCCAGAAGTTTCTCAAGCCGTTCTTTTTGAAGTTCTTTTGTCAAACCGGTAAATTCCAGGATCGAGCGGATATTGTCTTCCACGCTGAGATTCCGGAATATCGAAGCCTCCTGCGGCAGATAGCTGATACCTCGCTGTGCCCTTTTATACATGGGCTCTCTGGTAATGTCGATGTCGTCGAGAAACACCGTTCCCGACAAAGGCTTTATAAGGCCTACGATGATATAGAAGGAAGTGGTCTTTCCCGCTCCGTTCGGCCCGAGGAGTCCAACTATTTCACCCTGTTTGAGTTCAATGGAAACCTCATTCACGACAGTACGTTTCCTGTATTTTTTGATAATTTTTTCGGTTCTTAGGATCATGGTTGTACTTTGCCTTTATATTATTCCCTCCCGGAGGATATCGTGAAGATGGATGACACCTTTGTATTTTTTTTTATCAACAACCAGTAACTGGGTGATGTTGTTCTTCCGCATGATGCCGAGGGCATTCACCGCAAGCGTGTCGGAGGCAATCGTGCGGGGGTTCCCGGTCATGATATCGGCGGCTGTCAGGGTGCTGAAGTCACTGTTTTTTTCAAGCATCCTGCGCAGGTCTCCATCGGTTATGATACCCAGAAGATTATTGTCATTAAGTACGGCTGTTGCACCCAGCCGTTTCGATGAAATCTCGATGATGACCGTTTTAATATCCGCATCATGGGCCACCCGGGGTGCTTTATTCCCGGCAAAAAGGTCGCTGACTTTCAAATACAGCTGTTTGCCAATGGCTCCGCCCGGGTGAAGACGTGCGAAATCACCGGCTGTAAATCCCCGTGCCTCGAGCAAACAAACGGCCAGGGCATCACCCATCACCATTTGTGCGGTGGTACTGGTGGTAGGGGCCAGGTTGTTGGGACAGGCCTCCCTGGGAACACCGGTGTTAATGATAAAATCGGCTTGCCTGGAAAGAAATGAGTCCTTGTTGCCAACCATGGCGATCAGAGAACTTCCATATTCCTTAAGCAATGGAACGAGTATTTTTATCTCAGGGGTTTCACCGCTGTTGGAAATGCAGATAACAATATCTTCCTTTTGAACAATCCCCAAATCTCCGTGTATGGCATCTGCAGCATGTAAAAAACTCGCCGGGGTGCCGGTAGAATTAAAGGTGGCAACAATTTTCTGACCGATGATGGCGCTTTTCCCGATTCCGGTAACAATTACCCTCCCCTTTGAAAGAAGAATAAGGGAAATGCAATTTAAAAAATCAGAATCAACAGATTTTATTAAATTTGTTATGGCGGTTGCTTCATCCGTTATAGTGCTGATTGCGACTGCTTTTAAGGCTTTATTGTTTTTCAAAGCACAATTTATTTTTTAAAAGTTTGTTTATTTCAAAACGTTTATACTTACATTTGTATATAGGAGCATTAAAAAGTCACAGACCAACTTGCCCTGAACAAAAGTACTAAAATAAATCCAAGTCAAAAAATGGCGGCTAACAACGACGAGCATAAGCTGTTTGAGGTATTGAAGAAAGTGTTTGGTTATGATAGCTTTAAAGGCAATCAGGAGGCCATAATACGGAGTGTATTGGCAAATAATGACACCTTTGTGATCATGCCAACAGGCGGGGGAAAATCGCTATGTTATCAGCTTCCTGCCATGATGAAACCCGGCACTGCCATAATTGTGTCTCCCCTGATCGCACTCATGAAGAACCAGGTAGATTCGATCAGGAGCTTCGGAACAGAGAACAATGTAGCTCATTTCATGAATTCATCGCTCACGAAACAGGAGATCGCGCAAGTAAAGCAGGATATTGTGAATGGCAATACCAAACTGCTTTATGTGGCACCTGAAACCATTACCAAAGAGGAAAATATAGAATTCCTCCAAAATATTCAAATCTCATTTTATGCCATAGATGAGGCACATTGCATCTCTGAATGGGGTCATGATTTCAGGCCGGAGTACCGGCGGTTGCGCCCGATTATTGATGCAATCGGGCAGCAGGTGCCGGTGATCGCACTCACGGCAACGGCCACCCCGAAAGTTCAGCAGGATATTCAGAAAAACCTGAATATGCTTGATGCGGCTGTGTTCCTGTCTTCGTTCAATCGGCCAAATCTGTATTATGAGGTACGCGCAAAATCAAAAAACGTTACCAAGGATATTATAAAGTATATTAAAGGTCACGCAGGCAAATCAGGGATAGTGTATTGCCTCAGCAGAAAAAAGGTTGAAGAACTTTCTGAAAGTTTTGTTGTTAACGGCATTAAAGCATTGCCTTATCATGCAGGTCTGGATGCAACCACACGTCGCCAGAATCAGGATAAATTCCTTATGGAGGAGGTGGATGTTATCGTGGCTACCATTGCTTTCGGAATGGGAATTGACAAACCGGATGTGCGTTTTGTGATTCATAACGATATGCCCAAAAGCCTTGAGGGATATTATCAGGAAACCGGACGGAGCGGGCGGGATGACGGAGAAGGCAATTGCGTTGCTTTCTATAGCTATGATGATATTCAAAAACT
>CAZVNF010000094.1:7334-14873 GCA_964628215.1 uncultured Draconibacterium sp. | reverse complement strand
CGAGGTAGCGAGGTAGCGAGGTAGCGAAATGGCGAAATGGCGAAATGGCGAAAATGAGAAATTTTTATTTACTACTTAATTGAATTTATAATGCGGTTTTTATTTTTCATATTGTTTTCACTGTTAGCAGGGGTTGCAGGGGTTTCCCAGGAAGTAATGACCGGGCTGCAATTTAACACGTTGGTCAAAGCCAAAGCGATGGAATCTGACCGGATGGATTATCTGAACCGGGGAACAGACACTATTCCTGTGAACCTGCCCTTTTTTGATGATTTTTCGGCCAACCAGGTATTTCCTTCGGCCGACCGCTGGATTGACCATTACGCCTTTGAGAATGACGATCTTCCTGTATACCCGGTAAACCTGGGAGCCATGACCCTCGATGCCATCAATGATTCAGGGAACATGTATCCCACGGCTGTTCCGGGTCCCATGACTTTTATTGCCGATTACCTTACCTCCAGATACATCCGGCTCGATTCACTATTTACACCTGTTCCACACCATGTAACCCCTGCCGATTCGGTATTCTTCAGTTTTTTTTACCAGCCGCAGGGAAGAGGACAGGCCCCGCAGAAAAACGATTCACTGATACTGGAATTCCTTGTGCAGCCGGCTCACGACAGTATTATCCCGGGAGATACCATACCCGTTCCCGATTTGTGGCGGCAGATGTGGTACGCCAATGGAATGTCGCTTGACACCTTTTACCTCAAAAACAACAAATGGTTTGCCCAGGTGATCATACCTGTGACGGATACGGTATTTTTCAAGGATAAATTCAGGTTCAGATTTTACAATTACGTAAGCCTGGCGAGTAGTTTTGAGCCCAGCTGGCCAAGTAACACAGGTCAGTGGAATCTCGACAATGTATATGTCAATTCCGGCCGCAGCAGATACGATACGGTTTATCCCGAACTCAGGTTTGTTTACAGGTCACCCTCATTGCTCAAGAGGTACGAATCGATGCCCTATCCTCAATATTGTGATGACCCCACCAACGAAATCAAAGATACCATCGATATCCTTATGACCAACAGGGATGTGATTGAACACATGTCGGCCTATAACTATTATTTCACCCAGCCCGGCAGCAGTTTTTCAAAATCATACAGCGGGGGAAATTACAACATTCAACCCTATGCGTCAATTCCATATGTGACCTATGAAAAATTCGCCCATCCGCCTGTTCCCTTTCTGATTCCCATCAGCCAGGCTGACAGTGCGGTATTTCTGATGAAACATGTTTTGCGCCCCACCACACCCGGGTCGGTTCCGGGCGACACCATGCAGGGCTATCAGAAGTTCTATAACTATTATGCGTATGATGATGGCACGCCGGAGGCAAGTTACGGACTCTCCCCTGCCGGGTCACAACTGGCCTATCGTTTCAGCCTGAACAGATCTCCGGATACCCTGCGTGCGATCAGGATGTATTTCAACCGGACTTTAGGAAACGTAAGCCAGCAGTTTTTCAATCTCAATGTATGGAACGACAATGCCGGAAAACCCGGTAAAGTAATTTACACAGAACTTGTTATGCCCCGGTATGCCGACAGCCTCAATAAATTTGTGACTTATCACATTTATCCCCCGCTGCTGGTCACCGGAACCTTTTATGTAGGCTGGAACCAGACAACAGACGACAATCTGTCCATCGGGTTCGACCGCTATAACAACAGCCAGCAGGATATCTTCTGGAATTGCACTGGTTCCTGGAACACCTCCGCACTCTCCGGCTCGCTCATGATCAGGCCGGTAGTGGGGAAACCCATCCCATTGGGAACCGGGGAAATTTCAGCCGGGGAAAAGAAAATCATCCTTTACCCCAATCCATGCAATACCGGCATTCTCCACCTTCAGCTTCCCGGATCACAGGATTATAGCAACTTTGATGATGGTGCCACTTTGCTGATTACCGATCTTCTCGGGCACAAACGGATTGAATCAGGTTTTCAAAGGAACCTGGACGTAATTTCACTCGCCGGCGGGCTGTATTTCCTTGAAGTCAGGGACCGTAAAGGCATGCGGCTGGGTGTTGGCAAGTTCATCATCTCCCGGTAATGAACAGCAACCGGGACACTCCTGAAGAATCAGGTGAATTATACGAACATTTTCGTTTTACAGTCGACCGTGGACAAAATCCACTGCGTATCGATAAATACCTGATGGCTAAAATAGAAAACGCCTCAAGGAACCGTATTCAAAACTCGGCCCATGCCGGCAATATCCTTGTAAATAACGTGGTGGTAAAGCCAAACTTTAAAGTGAAGCCCCTCGACGTGATCACAATTGTACTTGCCTACCCGCCAAAAGACACTGAGGTTTATCCTGAAAACATTCCCATCAGTGTGGTGTATGAGGACGACGACATCATGGTGGTTAACAAAGCGGCGGGGATGGTTGTTCATCCGGGTCACGGGAACTTCACCGGAACCTTGCAAAATGCCCTGTTGTATCACTTGCAGCAGGCACATCCCGGTGATCCGGAGGCAAAACCATACCTGGTTCACCGCATCGATAAAGATACCAGCGGGATCATGCTGATTGCCAAAAATGAGCTTGCACAATCAAAAATCGCAAAGCAGTTTTTCGATCACACGATCGACCGTACCTATATCGCCCTCGTATGGGGGAATATTGATCACGATGAAGGGACCATCGACGCCAATATTGACAGGGACATCCGCAACCGGCTGATACAGGCTGTGTATGACGACAGGGAAAAGGGACGTCACGCAGTTACACACTATCATGTGCTCGAACGGTTCGGATATGTAACCCTGGTCGAATGCCGGCTGGAAACCGGACGCACCCACCAGATCAGGGTTCACTTCAAACATATCGGGCATCCGTTGTTCAATGATGAAAGTTACGGGGGGTCAGAAATCCTCAAAGGCACTACCTTTACAAAATACAAGCAATTTGTACATAACTGTTTTGAATTGATTCCGCGCCAGGCCTTGCATGCCAAATCATTGGGGTTTATCCATCCAACCACGCGGCAATTCGTTCATTTTGACTCTGAATATCCCTCCGACCTGGCAGCAGCAATAGATAAATGGAGGGGGTATGGGAATATGATAAAGGAATAAGTTTTAAGTGTTAAGTTTTAAGTGTTAAGGACTTGAGACAGGAGGCGGGGTGTTAAGAGATAGTGAAAGAGATCGCGGTAGTTTTTTGCAGGTGGTTGCATCGGTTTATTTTTGGATGACACTTTTCCTGATTTCAGGATTGTTGTTCCCGATTCCTTTTTTTTTATGGGTCGTTACAGTATTGTTTGACCGCAGGAGGTATATCCTGCATCAGTTTACCTGCCGGTGGGCTGATATTATCCTGGGCCTTAATCCTTACTGGAAGATCGAAGTGGAGGGGCGCGAAAAAATTGATCCCTCAAAGGTATATATCATGGTTGCCAATCATCAGTCGGGGGTTGACATACTTGTTCTTTTCAAACTTCACCGCCACTTCAAATGGGTAGCCAAGAGAAGTTTATTCGCCATCCCGTTCATTGGATGGGTTATGGCTCTGAATGGCTATATTTCCATTGAAAGAGGCCGGGGAAGAAGTAAACTTAAAATGATGGACAAGGCTGCTTCATCCATTCGGGATGGAAACTCAGTGATCCTGTTCCCGGAAGGAACCCGATCACCCGATGGCAACCTGCAGCAATATAAAACCGGAGCTTTCCGGTTAGCCCTGGAAACACAAATACCAATCATCCCGGTCGTTATCAAAGGGACCCATCATGCAATTAAAAAAGGCGGGCTGCTGATCCACAAAAACGACCAGATTAAACTGGCAGTGCTCGACCCTATCCCCTATGCGGTATTCAGCCATATGGATTCAAAGGAATTGGCCATGTTCGTGTATGAAAAAACAAGGCTTGAACTGGAGAGTCGCCCCTGATCCGTACTCCGTATCCCTGTTTTTTCTGAAAAAAACATCATTTTGCCATTTTGACACCCTTGAATAACTTTTTTACGCCGTTTTGTCATGCGTACAGTTGAATTTTCCTATGGTATAAACTTTGACTTTTTTGAGGCAACAAACCAAATTTTAACAATTAAAAACAGGAGATAAAACCATGACAATGATCAAATGGCAACACAGAAATCCGCTGTCGGATATGGTAAGCAACATTTTCGACAACGACCTTGGCGATTTTTTCGGAAAACGTTTCAGCGATCCGGCTGCCAATATTATTGAGAACACTGATTCCTTCCATCTCGAAATCGCCGCACCCGGAATGGTGAAGGATGATTTCAAGATCAACCTGGAGAACAACATTTTGACCATATCGGTTGAAGTGGAAGACCAGAAACGGGAAGAAGGCAAGAATTACTCAAGAAAAGAGTTTTATTACGGCTCGTTCAGCAGGTCGTTCACCCTGCCAAAAACCATCAACGTCGACAACATCAAGGCCGATTATGACAACGGAATCCTCAGGATCACCCTTCCTAAAAAGGAAGAAACCCGTGTGGAGATAAAAAAAGAGATCCGGATTTCATAAGGAAATCACCTTCAACCTGCACCCTGCCGGGGTGGCTGATCCTGAGCGGAAATGCCACCCCGACAGGGTTTTTTATTTTATCTTTGCGCGATGAAAATTCCGCATAAGGCCCACATTGCACTACTGATCACCACACTTATTTTCGGATTCGCGTACAACATTGTAAAGAGCCTGATGCCGGTGATGTTATCGCCCATGCAGCTGATCTTTATCAGGCTTTTTGGCGGTATGGTTATTTTCTGGTTGTTTCAGAAGATGTTTGTACCCGAGAAAGTTGAACGGAAAGACCTGGTCATGCTGGCTGTTTGCGGCATGTTCGGGTTTGCGCTGAACCAGGCCCTTTTTTATGAAGGACTGAATCTGAGCACTCCCGTGGACGCTTCTCTTATTCATGTGCTCAACCCCGTACTGGTGATGGTGTTTGCCAGCATTATCCTCGGGGAGAAGGTAACCTGGCAAAAAGCAGGAGGAATTGCCCTGGGGGCTTCAGGCATGATTCTTCTGGTTCTTTATGGAAGCAAAGCGAGTTTTAATGGCAATCACGGATGGGGAAATGTACTGATATTCCTTAACATGGTTTTTTACGCCCTTTACCTCGTGTTGATTAAACCCCTGGTGGGGAAATATCATACCACCACCATCCTGAAGTGGGTCTCCTTCTTCGGATTCCTGTTCATCCTGCCTTTTTCGATCAAACCGGCGCTTGAAATCAACTTTGCGGCAATTACCAGTACCGCATGGCTTGGCATTTTATACATCATTGTGCTCAATACATTTGTAGCGTACCTGTTGATCAACTTCGCGCTGAAAAGTGTAAGCACCACGGTGGTTAGTTATTACAGTTACCTTCAACCGGTTATTGCTGCGGTAATGGCGGTTACTATCGGGCAGGGAGGTTTTTCGTTAATTAAAGTGTTTGCCGCATTGTTAATATTTTCAGGGGTATACCTCGTAAACAGGTCAAATCCTGCAGTTTAGAAAAAATGGCGGAAGGGCAGCAGAATCCATTCAAAGATTTTTTCGATCAGCGGCCGGCGTTTCCATTCAAGAAAGTCAAGTTCCTGCGAATTCCTCACCGTTTCGGCAATATGCTCACGCAACTGCCGTAAAATTTCCGGTTCCGACCCGATGAGGGCGATTTCATACTGGTACCGGAAACTGCGAAAATCGAAGTTGGCGCTTGATATGGAAAAAATCTCATCGTCGATCACCAGTAGTTTGGCATGCAGGTTATGCGGCAGGTAAAAAAGCAGTTTGATCCCGGCATTGTGCAGCAATCCAAGGTATTTATTCCGGAGGATATCAACCATCCGCATGTCGGAATGTTTCGGCATAATGACCTGAACCGTCACTCCCCGCTTACTGGCGTCCATCATGGCCTTTCGAAGCAGGAACCCGGGAAGGAAATAGGGGGTTTCGATCACCACGGAATGTTCAGCCTGACGTATGAGCTGCGTATAACGTTTCCTGAGCCGCTGAAACTGGATAGAAGGCACATCACGGATAATTTCAAAATCGCCTGAGCGGATCTTACGGGTAAATGTAACCTTGTTTGTGATGATGAATGGATTGAATGCATTGAAATTCTCAAGAAAAACCTTTTTAAAGGAGACTGCGAGTTTTCCTTCCATGCGCAAACAAAGTTCCCGCCAGTTAAGGTTGTAGCCGGTGATGTTTGCAGACCCGATGTAGCTTATTTCATCATCAATGACCAGTATCTTGCGGTGGTCGCGGCGGTGGCCGCGTGTAAAAATATCTGTGTTGATCTTGATTTTTTCAAAAAATTTCACTTCTCCGCCAAACCTCAGAAGTTCGGTGAAAAAGGTTTCCGATACCGGGCCTTTCCCCCACGAATCGATGAGCACCTTTACCTTCACACCTGCCTTCGACTTTTTAGTAAGTGCATCGCGGAATCGCACGCCCATGTGATCATTGGCGAATTTATATGTTTCCAGGTAAATATATTCCTTTGCCTGTGCTATGTCGATCAGCATCAGGTTGTAAAACTGGATCGTATCGTCGATGATGCGAAACTGCATGGTCTGAGATAATTTCTCTTCAAATTTAACGAAAAGGAGCAGACCAACACAGGTGCAGGTAAGGAATTGGCTAAATTTTCCGTAAGTTTGCTTAAAAAATTAAATTATGATCAAATCCATGACCGGCTATGGGAAAGCCGTACTTGATATTACCGGGAGAAAGCTCACCATAGAGATCAAGACACTTAACAGCAAACAGCTCGATCTGAACCTGAAAATACCCGGTTATTTCCGCGATAAAGAGTGGGAGGTGCGAGGATTGCTTACCCAGCGGTTTGAGCGTGGCAAGATTGATTTTTTCATCGGCACTGAAGTCACCGGGGAGATGCTGAGTTACTCCATCAACCGGGCTCTTGCCAAAAAGTATTTCGATGAGCTGAAAAGCCTGGCAGCCGATCTCAATGTAGAATGTCCGGAAGAGACACTTTCGCTCATTCTCAAGATGCCGGATGTTATGCAGACCAGCCGCGACGAACTCGATGATCACGACTGGGTGTCGATCACAGGGGCCATGCAGGATGCAATCGCACAGGCTGATCTGTTCCGTATCAATGAGGGAAAGGTGCTTGAGGACGACATGAAAAACCGCGTGCAGGCAATCCTTCAGCTTCTCAAGTCAATAGAGCCATTTGAAACCCGGCGGATAATTGATTTGCGCGAGAAACTTTTGCGTGATTTTTCAAAGCACTCCGGTGATTTTACCAATTCTGCCCCCGACCAGAACCGCTTTGAACAGGAATTGATCTACTATCTTGAGAAACTGGATATTACAGAGGAAAAAGTACGCCTGATGAAACACTGCCTCTACTTCCTGGAAACTTTGCAGGAAGCGGTTTCCCAGGGGAAGAAACTGGGTTTTGTCACACAGGAAATGGGCAGGGAAATCAACACCATAGGTTCAAAGGCCAGCGATGCTGATATTCAAAAGATTGTAGTGCAGATGAAAGATGAGTTGGAGAAGATTAAGGAGCAGTTGGGGAATATTTT
>CAZVNF010000094.1:5056-7234 GCA_964628215.1 uncultured Draconibacterium sp. | reverse complement strand
AGATATGCAGGGGAAAGCGATAATTGTTTCGGCGCCTTCCGGGGCGGGAAAGACGACGATTGTGAAGCATCTGCTGAAGGTGATTCCGCAACTGGAATTTTCCATTTCTGCCTGCAGCAGGGCAAAACGGGAGGAGGAGACCGATGGAAGGGATTACTATTTTATTTCAGGGGATGACTTCAGAAAAAAGATCTCCGGGGATGAGTTTGTTGAATGGCAGGAGGTGTATCCGGGTAGTTATTACGGCACGCTGAAGTCGGAAATGGACAGGATCTGGTCTGATGGCAAAACTCCCATATTTGATGTGGATGTAGTAGGTGCGGTGAATTTAAAGAAATATTTTGGCGATCAGGGATTGGGGATCTTTATCCACCCTCCCTCTATTGAAGAACTGGCGAACCGGTTGAAAAAAAGGGGCACTGAATCGGACGAAACATTGCGGAAAAGAATTGACAAAGCATCCTACGAACTAACCTTCGCCCCCCGCTTTGATAAAATTGTGGTGAATGACAACCTTGAAGTTAAATGCGGGGAGGTTGTGGAGTTGGTGAGTGGGTTTTTGGAGGGGGAACAGGTAAACGGGTAAACGGGTAAACAGGTGGACAAGGGGACAAGGGGACAAGGGGACAAGGGGGCAGGTGGACAAGGTAACAAGGGTCGCACAGGCTTGTTTTTTGGTTCGTTCAACCCGATACATGCGGGTCACCTGATGATTGCCTCCTACATGGCTGAATTTACCGACCTTGACCAGCTTTGGTTTGTAGTTTCGCCCCATAACCCGCTAAAAGAGAAATCGACCCTGCTTGCCGACCATCATCGTCTTGCCATGGTCAACCTGGCCATTGAAGATGACTCCCGATTTAAGTCTTCCAATATTGAGTTCAAGCTTCCCAGGCCATCCTATACGATAGACACACTGACCTACCTGTCTGAAAAATTCCCGGGCAAAGAATTTGTGCTTATTGCCGGAAGTGATAATCTCCCGACCTTTCATAAATGGAAAAATTACGAGGAGTTGCTGAAGCAGTATAAAATATACCTTTATCCACGGCCCAACACCGTATCAAGTCCGTTCGACCTTCATCCGTCCATCAAAAGAGTGGAAGCCCCGCTCATAACACTCTCATCCTCCTTTATTCGAAAAGGAGTGCATGAGGGTAAAAACATGCGCTACTTTCTCCCCGAAAAAGTGTGGAAATATATTGAAGAGATGCACTTTTACAAATGAACCATTACAACACCTTCCTGGCAAATCCAAGAATGGCATCAAAGGTTTTTTCAGGCTCCTCAATATACCCCATGTGACCACAATCGCGCAGTAACAGTGTTTCGCTAATGGCAGGCAAAGCTATCATCTCGAACAGCCTGGTAAGCGGAGCTCTTGAATCTTTTTGTCCCAGGATAAACAGCACCGGCAGTGCCGTGTTTTTGAGCACGCCGGATTGGTCCATGCGGATCTTCATCCCTTCAAGTGCAGCCACAACTCCCTCCTTCGGCATTTTTGCAGCCCGCTGAATCATCTGTTCAATCTGCTTTGAGAACTTTTTATGCACCTCAACAGGAAAGAGGCTGGGAATGAACTGCGCAACATAGCTGAATTTATCCTTTTGAACCAGGTCGATGGTACGGGTTCGGTTTTGTTGCTCTGCGGAATTATCCGCAAAACAGTGCGAATGAAAAAGGCAGAAACCTTTGAGTTTTTTCTCGTATTTAGCCGCGAAAGCAAGGGCCACATAGCCCCCCATGGAATGTCCGACCATCAGGCATTTACCGACTTTCAAACTTTTCAGCACAGCGAAAACCACATCGGCCATCTCCTCCATTGTGTGGATTTGACCGATGCAGTCACTCTTTCCGTGACCGGGCAGATCGAGGGTGATTACCCGGTATTTTTTAGACAGCTGTGTTGAAAAACTTGTCCAGATTTTCAGCGATTCTGTAAAGCCATGGAGAAAAACAATCGTCTTCCCCTGCCCCTCATCGGTATAATTAATATTCTTCTTCCGGATTCTAATTGCAGTCATTTCAGATTTCAGATTTCAAAGATATAATTCTATCTTAGCATTCCTCTTAATACAATCATTGCTTTCATTGCCTTCATTGCCTTCATTGCCTTCATTGCTTTCATTGCCTTCATTGCCTTCATTGCCTTCATTCCTGCATAATCATTTCTATCTC
>CAZVNF010000094.1:0-4956 GCA_964628215.1 uncultured Draconibacterium sp. | reverse complement strand
TTCATTGCCTTCATTGCCTTCATTGCCTTCATTCCTGCATAATCATTTCTATCTCAGCTACCGTTTTCGGGATGGGTTTGCCAAGTACCCTGTACCCGTCTGCTGTAACCAGAATATCATCTTCGATCCGGATGCCTCCGAAATCTTTATACGTTTCAACGACATCATAATTGATATATTCCGACAGTTTGTTTTCTGCCTTCCAGATATCGATCAGCTCAGGAATGAAATAGATGCCGGGTTCAATGGTCATCACGAAACCTTCCTGAAGTTTACGGCCGAAACGGAGGAAAGCAAGTCCAAACTCCTTGCTTCTCTGAACCTCCTCATCATACCCGATCAAATTCTCGCCAAGTCCTTCCAGGTCATGCACATCGAGCCCGAGCGGATGACCGAGCCCGTGGGGGAAAAACAGTGTGTGAGCCCCTTTCAGTGCGGCTTCCGCCGGATCGCCTTTCATGATTCCCAGGCTGGTAAGCCCTTTTGCGATTTCGGTGGCGGCAAGCATATGGATTTCCCTGAACGGAACCCCCGGCTTTACCGCTTTGGTGGCCGTAAGATTTGCATTCAGCACAACTTCGTAGATCCCTTTCTGGCGGGCATTGAACTTACCTCCTACCGGCACAGTACGGGTGATATCGCTTGAATAGTGCAGGTCATTTTCGCAACCGGCATCGATCACAAGCATCCTTCCTTCAACCAGTGTATTGCCATGATAATGATTATGAAGAGTTTGTCCATTGATCGACAAAATTACCGGGAAAGATACCGGGCCGCATTTCGACAGTGCGATCCCCTCGATGGTACCGGCTATTTCGCGTTCAACAACCCCGGGTTTGGCCATTTTCATTCCGGTGGTGTGCATCAGCCAGGCCACATCCACCATCTTTTCTATCTCGGCAACTTCAATGGGATCCTTCTTCATGCGCAGTTTGATGATGGCTTTGATCAGGGGTTCCGAAGCCTTTGCTTTTAATTCAAGATGGGGAATACCAAGTAAATCAGAAAGCCACAGGATGGTTTCCCCACGGTAAGGCGGGCAAAAATGGACCGTGCGGGCGCCTTTGAGTGCATTTTTAACCGCGTCGTTAAGACCGGAAAGCGGGGCTGTATTTGCCACCCCGGCTTTGGCAGCCTGGTCGGCGATGGTAGGTTGAACTCCCATCCATATAATGTCGTCGATATCCACATCATTGCCGAAGATAAAATCTTTCCCTTCATCCAGGTCGATGATTCCGACCAGGTCGGGATGATCCAATCCGAAGAAATAGGAAAAGTTGCTGTCCTGCCTAAAAGAATAGGTGTTTGCAGGATAATTGAAAGGGACTTCCTGGTTGCCCAGAAATAAAACAAGACCGCCGGAAATTTCATTGCGGAGCTTTTTGCGACGTTCGGTGTAAACGGTTGCTGGAAACATAATTTAGATTGGATTTGAATTGTGAAAATATCTGCTGAATTTCTTTATTGATAAAAATTTCGTTCTATTTTTGTAAAACAACGAACAAATATATTAAAAGCTTGTTATGAATTCATCTTTTTTACGATTTTCTTCGATCACAAAAAAGATCTGGATGGCATTTCTGGGTCTGTTTCTGATGATCTTCCTGGTGGTGCACCTTGGAATCAACCTATGTTTGTTGCGTGATGACGGGGGCGCATGGTTTACCGCCGCAGCCCATTTCATGGGAACGAACTACATCGTGAAGGTATTTGAAATCGGGCTTTTCGCCGGCTTTATCCTTCATATCCTGCTGGGGATCATCCTCCAGGTTCAAAACTGGATGGCCCGGCCGGTGAGGTATATGGTTTCCAATAAAACTGAAACCCCCTTCCTTTCGAAGTATATGATCTATACAGGAGGGATCGTGCTTGTGTTCCTGGTCATCCATTTCATTAATTTTTATTTTATCAAACTCGGATGGGTCTCCAATCCAAACATGTCGCCCGACGGGGAGCCCGACTTTTACACGATCACGCAGCAGCTGTTTGCCAACCCGGTGTATAGTATCCTGTATATTTTCCTTTTCATCGTGCTTGGATTTCACCTCAACCAGGCTTTTCAGGCTGCATGGCAAACACTCGGAATAAACCATCCGCAATACACCACCTGTTTACAGCGGTTCGGAACTTTTTATGCCATCGTGGTTCCCTTAGGCTTTATCGTCATTCCCCTTTACTATTTACTTATCCGATAGTCATCATGGCCGAAATAAATTCAAAGATTCCCAAAGGTCCGCTGACCTCAAAATGGACCCATTACAAAGACCATCAGAATCTCGTTAATCCCAGCAATAAACGCAAGCTCGACATTATTATCGTGGGCACGGGCCTTGCCGGTTCTGCCGCTGCTGCAGCGCTTGGAGAGATGGGTTTCAATGTAAAAATTTTCTGCTACCAGGATTCCCCCCGCCGTGCGCACAGTATTGCAGCCCAGGGAGGGATCAATGCAGCCAAGAATTACCCCAATGACGGCGACAGCGTATACCGTCTGTTTTACGACACCATCAAAGGCGGCGACTACCGTGCCCGCGAGGCCAATGTATACCGCCTGGCCGAAGTGAGCAACAGCATCATTGACCAGTGTGTGGCGCAGGGAGTTCCATTTGCCCGTGAGTATGGCGGATCGCTGGAAAACAGGTCATTCGGTGGTGCCCAGGTCTCAAGGACCTTTTTCGCCCGCGGACAAACCGGGCAGCAATTGCTGCTGGGTGCTTACGGTGCGTTAAGCCGCCAGATAAAACTCGGAACGGTTAAACTCTATGACCGCCATGAGATGATGGATGTGGTGATCGTTGACGGGAAAGCCCGCGGCATCATCGCCCGCGACCTGATCACCGGTAAACTGGAACGCCATTTCGGCCATGCCGTAGTGGTTGCCACCGGGGGTTACGGAAATGTCTTTTATTTGTCTACCAATGCGATGGGATCAAATACCAGCGCCATCTGGCAGATTTTCAAAAAAGGTGCCTGGCTTGCCAATCCCTGTTTCACGCAGATTCATCCAACCTGCATCCCGGTTCATGGCGACTACCAGTCGAAACTCACGCTGATGAGCGAAAGCCTTCGCAACGATGGCCGCATCTGGGTTCCGAAAAGAAAAGAAGATGCCGAGGCACAGCGCCACGGAAAGTTGAAAGCAAATGACATTCCTGAAGAAAACCGCGACTATTTCCTCGAACGCCGCTACCCGGCATTCGGGAACCTGGTACCCCGCGATGTGGCCTCCCGTGCCGCCAAGGAGCGCTGCGATGCCGGGTTTGGCGTAGGCGAAACCGGGCTGGCCGTGTTCCTCGATTTCAAGGAGTCGATCGGACGCCTGGGAAAAAATGTGATCGAAGAACGCTATGGCAACCTTTTCCAGATGTATGAAAAGATTGTGGATGAAAATCCATACCAGAACCCGATGATGATATACCCGGCCGTACACTATACCATGGGCGGCACCTGGGTGGATTATGAATTGCAGACTTCTGTTACCGGGCTATTCGCTGCCGGAGAGGCCAACTTCTCCGACCACGGAGCGAACCGGCTTGGCGCCTCAGCGCTGATGCAGGGTTTGGCAGATGGTTATTTCGTGTTACCCTATACCATTCAGAATTATCTTGCCGGTGAGATCAGGGTGGCCAGGATGGCAACCGATAAACCGGAATTTGCTGAAGCGGAAAAAAATGTCAAAGCCCGTCTTGACAAGCTGATGGCCATCAAAGGAGCCAGATCTGTTGATCACTTCCACAAAGAACTTGGCAAGATCATGTGGGAATACGTTGGCATGGCACGCAACGAAACGGGGCTGAAAAAGGCCATCGAACTGATCCGCAAATTAAGGGCGGAATTCTGGAAAGATGTAAAAATTCCGGGAGCATTGAACGAGGTGAATGTGGAACTGGAGAAAGCAAACCGTGTTGCCGACTTCCTGGAACTCGGCGAACTGCTGGCATACGATGCCCTGAACCGGAACGAGAGTTGTGGCGGCCACTTCCGTGAAGAGTATCAAACCGAAGAAGGTGAATGCAAGCGCAATGACGATGACTATAAATATGTGGCTGCCTGGGAATATGTTTCTGAAGGAGAATTCAAACTCCATAAAGAGGACCTGGCGTATGAGGAGATTGAGGTGAAGCAGAGGGTGTACAAATAAAAGGAATATTGAATATTGAGCAACGAATCTTGAATGTTGAAGTAAAAGTAATACACATTTGAAGTTTAACTGATATGGATCTTACATTAAAAATATGGCGGCAGAAGGATGCGAAATCCACCGGTAAGTTTGTCACCTATTCGTTGAAAAATATTTCTCCGAACTGTTCTTTCCTGGAGATGCTTGACATTCTGAACGAGGAGTTGATTGGCAGGAATGATGATCCGGTTGTATTTGACCACGACTGCCGGGAAGGGATTTGCGGGATGTGCAGTTTGTATATCAACGGGCGCCCCCATGGCCCCGACGATGCTGTTACGGCCTGTCAGCTGCACATGCGCAAGTTCAAAGACGGCGATACCATTGTGATTGAACCATGGAGGGCCAAACCTTTCCCTGTAATCAGGGATCTGATGGTGGACCGCTCTGCGTTTGACAAGATCATCCAGGAAGGCGGGTATATCTCGGTTAATACCGGCGGGGCGGCAGAAGCCAACAACATCCTTGTGGGCAAGGAAAATTCAGAGCTGGCCATGGATGCCGCCGCATGTATTGGCTGCGGTGCTTGTGTTGCCGCATGTAAAAACGCGTCAGCGATGCTGTTCGTGTCGGCAAAAGTGTCGCAATTCGCGCTGCTTCCCCAGGGACAGATCGAAGCCAAACAGCGTGTGAAGAGAATGGTTAAAATGATGGACGAATTGGGCTTCGGCAACTGCACCAACACCTATGCCTGCGAAGCTGAGTGTCCGAAACTGATCTCCCGCTCGAATATTGCCCGCATGAACCGTGAGTTCATGTGTGCGAAGGTTATTTAATCA
>CAZVNF010000093.1:0-15303 GCA_964628215.1 uncultured Draconibacterium sp. | reverse complement strand
GAATTTTCTCGCAAGTCGTTTATATTTGCTCTCAAAAAAAGGTGTTGGTATAACAGAATTGGCCATCTAATGTCCGTTTAACATTTGTTCAATGGTTTATTTTTGAATTTTCCCTTCACGCATTTTTTTCACCTCCAATAAGCCTGTTGCTATTTCCAATAATAATAAATCTCCTCCGGCAATTAATGGTTTCAGCCTTACAACATCTTCACACTCAAGAAAGTTACGCATTGAAATCCCCCCTCAAAGTCGCCCATCCTCCCCTTCTCCTTGGAGGAGAAGGGGACGGGGGTTGAGGTGGTTTTGTTTAAAAATTTTCGACCACTAAGCGGTATTACCAAAAATTAAAATAAAAAAATAAATTGTCAAATAGTCAAATAAATCAAATGAATTAATTGTCTCGAACGCAGCGGGCGGAGAAGCCGTACGCCTTGCTGCTGTAATACATGTTGCTGCCCCCACTGCCGAAGCCCAGGCTCCAGCCGAAAGCGGCATCGCCCTGCGTACTACTCCAGTAGTAGCCGTTTGAGCCGCGATTGCTCAGTGAACCATCGCTGCCGTACAGGTACCCGGCAGCATGGAGTTTCAAGCCAGAGCCCCACGGGCCATTCCATGTAGCCCAGCCGCTTGTGTTGTCTACATTATACCACTCCGTATAGGTGGGTAAGCGCCATTGGGTACCAAGTTCAAGGTTGCAGGGGTCGTTGGCCGTAAGCCAATCTGAAGATTCACTGATACTGCTTATCCAAGTTGTATTGGGTGTGCGGGTTGTCCCGTCATGTTTGTAACCCTGTTTGCGGTTAAACTGCCAGTGCCAGCCGGCAGAAGCTTCAGTAGCATCGTTCACGGCAGTTGCCTGATGGTCGGAGCCAAGATTGCTGGTTATCCAGCATTTGGCAAGTTCACCTGGAATATTGGTAACAGTGCCATAGGTGGTAGTTTTTGTAACCGGAGCTACCGCTCCTGCAACGTGGTTGATGGTAAGTGAGGAAATTCCGCAGTTCCACAACTCCACCGGACCTATAAAACCTGCACCCTTTACTTCAGTGCCTGGAGTCGCACCGGATTGGGCAACAGGGACCACAGCAAAGCGGATATATTTGGTAGTGTCATCGGCAACCAGCGTATAGCTTTCATCCGTTGCACCGGGTATGACCGATTCATTTAATCCTGAAGCATTGTCCGCTTTGTACCATTGATAGAATGGAGTACCCTGGGGATCGTTGTCGGCATCGTGGTAGGTATAGTTTCCGGATAATACAGAACCAACGGTGGCATTTCCGGTTTGTGCGACATCCGTTACATAAGGAAACCGGTTATAGGCCATTGGGTTCCAGGTGGAGCCGATATAAACCTGAAGGTTATTGGGCACCGGGCAATCGAGACAATAGATAATCAAACCGATTGCAGGGCTTACAATGGCATCTCTTTGAGCCATTGTCATTCTCGGTGGCAGAAACCCCTGTGTTGTGCTGTTCATTTCTACCAACGCAGAAGATGCAGGAGTTGTGGTGCCGATGCCAACTTTACCAATATTGTATGAGATGTCTGGCCCATTTGTAACCCATTGGCTCGACACTTTATTGTTAAAACTATTCCAATCTGTGTTACTCAGATAGCCGGATTGGGTTGTATTGGCTTGTTTTACCTGGATTGTTGCGCCTGTGCCCAACACAGCAGCATTGCCACCGGTGATGGTCAGCACAGATGAACCAGATTCAGTCAAACTGCCTTTATAGATGGTCAATCCGGCACCGGTACCATTTACAGCACCTGTTCCGTTGGATACGTTGATATCAACTGATGTAAGGTTTCCAAAAGTCAATAAATTCTGCTTGTTATTAAAGGTGGTCCAGTCAATTGCACTCAAGTACCCGGATTGGGCCGGGCCTGCCTGTTTAACCTGTACCATCACACCGCTGCCCAAAACGGACCCTGTGCCTCCTGAAATTGCAAGAACACTGGATGTTGCTTCGGTAAGGCTACCCTTATTAATACTCATGTTTGTTCCGCTGCCAAGTACTGAGCCAGAACCTCCGCTAATGGTCATATCCCCAGAGGTTACATTGCCAAGTGTCAAGGCATTTTGTTTGTTGTTGAAGGTGTTCCAGTCGGTTGAGGTTAAATATCCGCTGCTGGTTGAATTTGCCGTATTGATTGACCCTGACAGAAGATTGCCCGCAATGGATAAATTTAATGGCGATGTGCCACTTGCCCCGGTGATGTGGTTCGTAAATGCTGTGTTCCAGTTGTCGATGTTACCTGCCGTTATCCCACTGGCAGGATGTACTGTGAAAACAGGGTCGGTCTCCATATAGGGCTCATTAAACTGTTTCCAGGTTGATCCGTTAAACCAAAACAATGAATTCACCGTGATGTTGTAAACCAGAAGTCCTGCAGGGGGTGTTACAATAGAATTCATCTGCTCGGTGGTCATTCGCGGGGGTAAAAAACCTTTATCCGTTGATTGTACATCCAGCATGGCTGCTGAATTCGGCGGGTCGTTGTTGGTATTGATGCCAACCTGGGCCATCACACCCACCCCTGAGAGGAGCAGTGCGAACAAAATTGCAATCGTCTTTTTCATGAGGAATGGTTTAATCATAAATTGGTTATACCTTACGGTTAATTTGGTTATCATTTATTTCGCTCCCCCGGAGCTTTGCGTTAAAGACCTTCCATGTCCTGCATACCATTAGCCCTGAAAGGGCGATATCTATTAACACAGGGTGAAGCCCTGTGCATGTAGCAACTAAAACCCGTCAAGCCCTGTAAGGGCGGTATCTGCAAATATAGGATTAACCCCGAAACTTGAGTTAAGAATCATTCCGTGGATAAATTGAAAAAATGGGGAAGGGAGATTTGTTCCGGCATCCATGTAAGACAGTTGAATAATGTCACAATTTAGACCAGGTATAAATTAGAAAAAATCCAATCAATTTTAAATGTTGTTAATTTAATAACAAAGAAAATTGATACATTTGCACCCGAGTTTGTTAATATTTTCACAGGTATTAAAGAGCAGAACATAAGACACTATATATTAACAATTTAAAATATATTTTATGACTGATTGCAAATCATTGATCCGGGAATTAGCCGACAAATATGGCCGCGAGCGTGCCAGTTTGCTTCCTATTCTTCAAGGAGTTGTCGCAAGCAACAAGTACATTTCAGACTCTTGCATGACAGACATTGCAAAGGAATTAGACCTTTCCGCTGCCCAGGTTTTCGGAACGGCTACCTTTTATTCGTTTCTTGACACCGAACCGAGGGGCGAGTATGTTATCCGTGTTTGTAAAACTATCACCTGCGATATGCATGGTAAAAAGACCATCATTCAAACGTTGGAGGACATGCTGAAGATCAAGGTCGGAGAAACTACTCCAAACAAAAAGTTCACTCTTCTTGAAACCAATTGCCTGGGCTGGTGCCATGAAGGGCCGGCCATGCTGATCAACGACACGCCCTATAGCGGGCTTACCACCGAAAAGGTGCACGATATCATCAGTGAATTTATCAAGAAATAACATTTAGAAAATAGGAGAAACAGTCATGTCAGAACAAACCCTTAAAAGAGTTGACTTAATCTTCGGGGAATATTCCAACGAAAAATACAAGATCCTGGCCAATACACTCGCCCGGACCAACGAGGATATCCTGAAAGACATTCTGGAGTCGGGCCTTCGCGGCCGTGGCGGAGCCGGATTTCCGACCGCCATGAAATGGAAATACACTGCTGAAACACCTGGTGAAGAGAAGTATGTGGTATGCAATGCAGATGAAGGAGAACCCGGGACATTCAAAGACCGTGAGATTTTACTGCGTGTTCCCCGCAAGGTTTTTTCAGGAATGGCCATTTGCGGCAAGGTAATCGGCGCGAAAAAAGGATATATGTACCTGCGCGGCGAATACAAGTTCATGGTGCCGGAACTGATGAAAGAACTGGATATTTACCACGATCATATGGAGCAGCTTGGCCTCGATTTCACCATAGAAATTCGCATGGGATCAGGAGCCTATATTTGCGGAGAAGAAAGTGCATTGTTTGAATCAATGGAAGGCGGTCGTGGTGAACCCCGCAACAAACCTCCCTATCCTACCACCAGCGGTTTTATGAAAAAACCCACGGTGATCAATAACGTGGAAACATTCGTTAACGTACTGATGATCATGCGTCTCGGCCCCGATCAGTATAAAAAACTCGGGACTACAGACTCACGCGGATCAAAAGTTTTTTCTGTTTCCGGCGACACCCCCATCCCGGGAATATATGAACTTGAACTGGGCATGCCCCTCGATCGGTTTGTAGATGAGTTTGGCGATGGCGACACAAAGGCTGTCCAGGTAGGCGGTGCCTCCGGATTTTGCGTTCCCCGTAAAAAATTCAAAGACACTGTCATCGGTTTTGAAGGTGTACCAACCGGTGGGTCAATGATGATTTTCAACAGTTCACGATCCATGTACAATGTGTTGCATAACTATCTCGAGTTTTTCGAAGAAGAATCCTGCGGACAGTGCACCCCATGCCGTGTCGGATGTCAGCAGCTGCTCAAAGGTATTGTTGCCGTTAAAAAAGGTGAAAAGAAAGCAGTATATCTTGACCAGCTTATGAAGTTGAGCGAAAGTATGAAAATTACGGCAAAATGTGGCCTGGGCCAGTCAGTAGCCAATTCATTTTCCTCCATTGTCAACAATTTTAAGGAAGAAATGATCTACTAATCAAGTATTCACAAGAAAACTATTACACATTATGGATAAAAAAATAAACCTCACGATAGACGGTATCAACGTTACAGTTGATGAAGGTGCCACCATCCTTGAAGCAGCCCGCATCCTGAACATCCACATACCCACCCTGTGCTATCATGAAGACCTTTGTGTTGCCGGGAATTGCCGTGTATGCGTTGTTGAGCAGGAAAAGGTTAGAAATCTGCCTGCTTCCTGTGCAACACCTGCTGCGGAAGGTATGGTGATCCACACCAACAGCATGAAAGTTCGTATGGCCCGCAAACATATTGTTGAATTGCTCCTGTCTGAACATAACGCCGACTGTACCAAATGCTATAAAAATGGCAATTGCGAACTGCAGGGACTTGCCTCTCAGATGCTTACCGGCGATCACCTCTTTCTCGACCTGGTGCCTGACAAGAAATACACCATCGACATGTTTAATACGGCAATCATCAAAGACGATAGCCGTTGCATCCGCTGCCAGCGCTGTGTGCGCACTTGTGAACAGTTGCAAAGTGTTAGTGCGCTGGGCGTTGCATACAAGGGAAATAAAATGAAGATATCCACCTTCTTTGAACATTCCCTGTTTGAAGTAGTGTGCACCAATTGCGGACAATGTGTGAACCGCTGTCCGACAGGCGCCCTGATTGAACGTAACTATATCGATCAGGTGTGGGATGCCATTTATGACCCTACCAAACACGTGGTTGTGCAAACGGCGCCCGCGGTGCGTGTTGCACTTGGTGAAGCACTCGGAATGGCTACCGGCAAGATCGTCACCGGGAAAATGGTCTCAGCCCTGCGGCGTTTGGGTTTCAGTTCTGTACTTGATACGGATTTTACAGCCGACCTTACTATTATTGAAGAGGGGCATGAACTCCTCACCCGCTTAAAGAAGGCACTGGTAGACAAAGACCCCTCAATTTCACTGCCAATGTTTACCTCCTGCTCCCCGGGATGGATCAAATTCATTGAGCATACATTCCCTGAATACCTGCCAAATCTTTCTACCTGCAAATCGCCCCAGCAAATGTTCGGCGCACTGGCTAAAACCTACTATGCGCAAAAACGGGCATTAAATCCAAAGGATATAGTATCCGTTTCCATCATGCCCTGCACGGCCAAAAAATTCGAAGCCAACCGTCCCGAAATGCGCTCCAGCGGATTTAAGGATGTTGACTTTGTATTGACAACCCGCGAACTGGGAATCATGATCAAACAAGCTGGTCTGGATTTTGAAGAACTCCCCGAGGAAAAATTTGACAGTTTCATGGGTTCTTCGTCCGGCGCTGCTGTTATTTTCGGATCCACCGGCGGAGTTATGGAAGCTGCTTTGAGAACTGCATATGAAATTGTAACCGGCCGCGAGGTGCCCTTTGACGGACTCAACATCGTTCCCGTGCGCGGAACCGAGGATGAGGTCAGGGAAGCCTCAATTAAAATCGACAAAGTAAAACCTGAATGGAGTTTCCTGGAAGGTGTGGAATTAAAATGCGCGGTTGCCAATGGATTGGCACATGCAAAAACCCTGATGCAGAATGTGAGGGATGGAAATGCCACCTATCATTTCATCGAGGTGATGGCTTGCCCGGGTGGTTGCCTTGGCGGCGGCGGGCAGCCAATTCCTACCAATAAGGATATCCGGACCAAACGTAAAACGGCCATTTACGAGGAA
Source organism: uncultured Draconibacterium sp. (assembly GCA_964628215.1). Taxonomy (GTDB): domain Bacteria; phylum Bacteroidota; class Bacteroidia; order Bacteroidales; family FEN-979; genus CAIVAT01. The sequence continues at coordinate 8,894 of CAZVNF010000093.1, read as the reverse complement.
GATATGGGAATGCCTGTGCGCAAATCTCATGAAAACCCTGAGATTGCTGAGATTTACAAAGAATTCCTTGAAAAACCGCTGGGACATAAATCCCATGAATTACTTCACACGCACTACACACCTCGCAAGAGATACTAAATTGCTGCCATTACGCAAAAAGCTGTTCCGGGATCCCGGAACAGCTTTTTTTGTGCATACCACAGTTACTTATTGAACCTGTTCAGGCTGTTTTGGGTTATCAGGTTCCATTCAGGCTTACCTATAAATGATTGCAGGTCTTTACTGTCGGTGTAAGACATCGCCGACGACAGGTAATCAATGAAATTCTCCACCCACCCTGCAATGGTATATTCGACCTGGATCATTCGTGTCACACCCTCCGAAGACCGCAGTTCATTTCCTAAATGTGCCTGCACCTCCTTTGTACTCATCCCGCGAAACTTCTTATAGTATACCGATCCCATCTTAAAAGCAATGGTAACCTCATCACTGTATTGATCAACCTGGTCACCCGGTACTGTATAGCCTTCGAATTTCTTATTGGCCGAATATGTGTTGCCGGCCGATTCGAGTGCTTTATTGAAAAGGCCGCCACACATCACATAATCAGCTCCAAGAGCGAGTGCTTTGATGATATCAGCATATTTTTTTATCCCGCCATCGGCAACAACCTTAGCCGGTTTGCCGGCATAGTCACTTTTCCCCTGGTGGATATCATGAATGAGCGATGCAAGCGGATATCCTATCCCTGTATGTACTGACGTACTGCAACCAGATCCGTTTCCCACACCAACTCTCACAAAATCAGCCCCTGCCGATGACAATTCGAAAAACGTACCCGGATTGGCCACATTGCCCACCATTACCTGCAGCTGGTCAAGATACTGATGTTTGGCTTTTTCCACTGTATCCATAAGCCTCTTCATGTTGCCATTGGCAATGTCGATGCATATCCGAAAGTTGCTCTCTGGATTCAAATCACATTTGTTGCCAAAAATTTTCTCAAACTGATCAAGGCTCAATGCGATCCATCCATTCACTTCAATACAATCGTCAAGGGTGAAGAGTTTCGTTTGTGTACGGGGAACGATCGGATATATATTGCGTTCACTGAAAATATTCCTGTGTGCAATATCCGTCACGGTATCCATAGGTGCTGTGAATAAGGGCAGCATGTTATTTTCATCCACCACCGAAACCGTTTTCCTCGAATTAATCGTGCTTTGCACCGTTGGTTGAATCAAAATATCATCAAAATCGAATTTCGGGGTCATGTTCTCCATTGTCAAAATATAAATGATTGTACAGGGCTGATTTTAATTTTTCAACATTTCCTTTACTGCCTCCTCAATTTGCTGATCATGACCAGTGGCAAGGATGCCCGGCTCGTTTGGAACTTTGATATCCGGCTCCATCTGGTTGTTCTCGCAAAATTTTCCATCGGGTGTGCGCCAGCCTCCCATCGGGATGCCAAATACGAGCGTCGGATCTATCTGTGTTTCCCACCAAACAAAAGTTCCGGTGCCGGGAACCGGCATTCCAAGGGTTTTCCCGGCATTTTTCAACTTATAAGCAACCGGAAACAAATGGGCATCAGAATAATTGCTTTCCCCGACCAGAACGATTGATGGCTTAACCCACTTATCATATGGTTCGGAGCCGATATACTGTCCGTGAGGAACAATGTCAATGTATTTTTTCCCGCTTAGAAAATCCGAAAGCTGCTCGTGAATGTTACCTCCGCCATTGAACCGGGTATCGACAATCAATGCCTTTTTTTCAAAATTCCGTCCGAGTGCCTCTGCAAATACCTCACGCATGCTCGCATCGTCCATTGACCGTACATGAACGTACCCTACTTTACCATCTGAGAGTTTTTCCACCTCATTCCTGCGGTTCTTTACCCAGCGCTTGTAAAGCAATTCGTTGGCCTCCCCGATACCAACCGGTTTCACACTTTCCTCCCACCGAAGGTCATTTGCAGGATCAAACATGGACAGCAGGGTTAACTTTCCGGTCTTCCGGTTTAACAGGCTGTAAAAATCCATATTTTCGTCAATAACCTCTCCGTCAATTTTTTCAATGATATTACCGGCACGAACTTTTGAAGCAGATTTATTAACCGGTCCTCCTTCAATTACTTCAGAAATCTTCAAGCCCATTCCGGTATAGTAGTAATCATAAAAAAGCCCCAGGTCGGCAGTCTGATCTACGTTTGGTTTGCCGGCCCGATAACCACAACCGGTATGAGATGCATTCATTTCACCAAGCATCTCGCTAAGCATCTCTGCAAAATCATAATTATTATTGATATAAGGAAGGAATTTCTTGTAAACCGTATAATAGTAATCCCAATCAACCCCCTGCATGTCAACCACATAGAATTTTTCACGCAATTGCCTCCAACTGTGGTCGAATATGTATTTCCGTTCCTCTGCCGGTTTTAGCAACATCTCCCCACTCGTTTTGAGGGATTCAGATTTCCCTCCCTCCACCTCTATTTTCATTGGTTTTCCATCGGCAAACAGGAGGATGAACTTCCCGTCTGAAGAAAGCTCCATGCCACTTCTCTTCAACCCTAGTTTCGCCAACACCTTAGTCTCTTTGGTTCGGAGATCGGTCATCCACAAATCATTGTCCTTCTCAAAACTGCTAAGGTAGAAAAGCTTTTCACCATCTTTTGACAGCAGCCAATCTGTTACGGGGGATGTATGTACAGTGAGTTTTACTTTGCGCTCAGTGAGGTTATCCCAATCTATTTTAACAACAACAGAATCCTTTTTGGCTTTGGCGGCAGTGTCATCCTTGCTCTTTTTCACCTTATCAGCACCGGCACTTTCTTCTGCTTTTTTCTTTTCTTTTTCTGCTTTCTCTTCCTGATCTTTAACCAGGGCAAGTTCTTCCTTTGAAAGCACGAACCGGTCGAAGGCAGCCTGTGTAAAAAACATGGCATATACATCAGAACTTGCCAGGTTCCCGCCTTGCTGCCGGTCTCCCTGCCGGTTGCTTCCCCATACCATCATTTTACCATCAACCGACCATTTGGGTATATAATCATCATACCCGCTTAACGTAAGGTTTTTGATCTCACCCTTGCCGTCGGCAGAAACCAGTCCGACTTCCGGGCTGAAAATCCGGTCGGGAAATGCAAAATTCACCAAAAACCATTTACTGTCGGGAGACCATTGATAATACTGGTCCCCATCAGCATAAGAGTAATTCACACTGGCAGGCATGATGGTTCTGCTTTTTTTACTTTCAAGGTTGAAAACTTTCAGCACCACCCTGTTCTCGAGGTAAGCTACCTCTTTTCCATCGGGGGAATATTCCGGCTGGAATTCTTCGGCAGAGGTGGCTACCACTGGTTCGGTTTTCAGTACAGTGGCCGCATAGAAATAGGGCTCCTCTTTCCGAACGATGCTCGTAGTATAAACATTCCAGTTGTTGTCAACCTCAGCAGCATAGACCAGGGACCGGCCATCCGGACTAAAACTCACACTGCGCTCCTGAAAAGGCGTGTTGGTAATACGCTTGGTAAAACCTCCATCAACGCTGCTTACAAATACCTCTCCATGAAAAACATATGCGTATTCCTTGCCATTGGAGCAAAGCCTCATTTCGGTGAACCCTTCGTTAACAGGAACGATTTTTTCTTGCGGACTGCGCCCGTCAGCCAGTATCTTTATGCTGACTTTTTCAGGTTCAGCCCCGGGCCGAAGGGTATAAATATCGCCGTCAAAAGAAAAACAGAGTGTATTATTGTCTGATTTTGATAAAAAACGGACAGGGTTTTTCGAAAAACGGGTCAGTGCCACCGATTTTGAAGGATCGGTAATTGAACTTTTATAGATATTGAACGATCCGTTTTGTTCACTGAGATAATAGAATTCACGGTCATTGGCGTCAAATTGAGGGTTTCTGTCTTCCCCGCTGAAGGTTGTTAGCCGGGTGTATTTTTTTAAATTAAAGTCATACATCCAGATGTCACGAGCAATGGACGAAGTATGGTGTTTCCGCCATTCATTTTCGTATCCTTTTATATCTTCAAAAATAATTTTATCCCCCGATGAAGTCGGACAAGCCTGCAGGGCCGGGGTAGGAAGCAGCATGCTCACCTTTCCTCCTGCTGCCGGAACAGAATAAAGTTCTCCAAGCAATGAAATCGGGAATTGTGCATTTGTTACAACATCCTGCCTGCCCGCTGAAAAAATCACATCCTTGTTGTTTGCGGTAAAGCTGCAAGGGATCTCCTTCCCCGAATAAAAGGTGAGTCGTTTGGCCTCGCCTCCGCTGGCAGCCATTACAAAAACATCGAAGTTTCCATTGCGGTCCGACGCAAATGCGATCGTTTTTCCATCATGACTCCAAACCGGCGAATATTCGTATGACTCGGTAAGTGTGAGCGGCACTGCAACTCCCCCTGAAGAGGGTACAGACCAGATATCTCCCTTGTAGCAGAACAGGAGGGTCTTACTGTCTGGTGAAATTGAAGGATACCTCATCCACAAAGGATTTTCCTGGGTAAAACCATATGAAACCAGGAGTATCAGTATAGCTGTAAAAAAATGTGTTTTCATTTTCTAGCAATTGGTTAATGGTTCATAGACTAAGTAAAAATAAAATATTTACAAAGGAACACTTTTTTTCTGATTTCAGTTGTCATTTCTGAACACTGAACACCTCCGTCTCTTCATAACGTGATGCAACAACGATCCTGGCCCCGTTTGCGTGCAGGCTGAAAAGGTCATGAACCAGTTGCGGGTGATTGTTTTCGGCCGACAGATGCGAAAGAATCAGCAGTTGCATCCAGGATGCCCTGTGCGTTTTAAAAAGGTCGAGCGCCTGATCATTGGACAGATGCCCCTCTGCTCCCCGGATACGCTTTTTTAAATATGCCGGATAGCGGCCTTTTTCAAGCATTTCTTCATCATAATTTGATTCCAGGAATGCGGCATGACACTGGCTCATATGATATGCAACATGATCACAGGCAGTGCCAATATCTGTGAAAACACCTGCTGTAATACCATTCGAACTAACAGTAAAGCTATGAGGTTCTGATGCATCGTGCCATTTTGGAAATGGGTTCACTTGTAAATCACCAATAAAAACAGGGATTCCCGGGGCGAATGATCTCATATTGTTTTGATCGAGATTTATCCTGCTGTTGCGGTGGGTCGAACCGGTAATATAAACCGGGATTCCGTATTTGCGGGAGAGTAACTCAGCACCCCGGGTATGATCGGTATGTTCATGTGTTATAAATATGGCTCTGACGTTTCTGAGAGGCAGCCCCATCCGGATCATCCTCCGCTCGGTTTCCCGGCATGAAATCCCGGCATCGATAAGCACGGCATCCGGCCCGTTGCTGATATAATAGCAGTTTCCGTTACTACCTGAATTGAGTGCGGCTATGTTGAGTGACATGTATGCAAAGTTCAGCATAAATAAGATAAAAAAAAACTGCCGTGTATCAGACGGCAGTTCAGCGCACATTTCTTTTGGAACCTGCTGCTATTTATTTTTTTTATCCGGCGGTGGTGGCGGTGGTGGCGGCGGCACCTGTGAACCCGACTGCTCAACCGACTTATCCATTTTCTCATCACCATCCTCAGAATTCATAATTACCCTAACTCTGCGATCAGGATGGTTCCGTCCGGATCTCATTCTGCCGGGTTCGCGTATGACAATTACACGATCCTGCCGTTCAAATGCGGGTGCATCATCCAGGTCTATGACGATCCGTTTTCCATGCTTCCGGTCCTTTATCGAATAACTGACCACCCTGTCCATAGGTATATTTCCAAGCAAATCATTTAATGACTGACCATTACCACCTGACCTCATTATTCTCAGGCCCGCTCCCGGTGGCATTCCCTCAAACTCGAAATCTCTCATGCTCCTGTCCATTCCCGGCAATTCAAGGTCTTCCAGCCGTTCAAGGTCCATCATACATTCAGGCGTGCAAGGTAACTCATAGTTATAATTGAATCCATCAGGCTCTTTACATACTTTAACCCGCATGTGCCTGCCGTCTTTGTTCAGCTCAATCACTTTACTAATTTCCTCGTTAATGGAATCCATCATCATGTCGTCTGTACCGATGATGGTGGTATCAATCACAGTCATTTTTCCATTGTCATCACTGACAATTTTTAATACAATTTTCCTGGAACTCTCCTTTTTGGCTGGTTCCTGTGAAAATGCCTGGTGTGTAATGAAGATAGCAAGGAGTGCTGCAGCTCCTGAAACCAGGGCAATTTTCAATTTGAAAGAACTAATTTTCATGGGATCCTCCTGTGTTAAGTTTGTGAATGCAAATCTAGGTCGGGTAAGTGCCTGAAAATGTTAATAAAACGTTAAAGTTGGTTAACGATAAGTTAATCTTGAACATTGGCGGTTTCCTTTCCTTATTTTTGCATCATGAACAAAAAAATACTGTACATATTGATTACAGGCATTTGTATCTCACTGATCGGGATCATTGCGGTACAGTTTTTTTGGATCCGCAATGCATTTCAGGTGAAGGAAGCTCAGTTTGCCAGGAGTGTAAACGATGCCCTGGGTAGTGTTGTGGACAAAATTGAAGCCCGGGAAAACATGTTTTTTATCAGCAGGAATTTCGAGGGTGACAGTATTATGAGAATCGTACAGGCATTTACAAAGGATACCAGTACCACGATTAAAAGCCAGCTCGACTCACTTCTGCTGGCCAATGAAATGCCGGTAGCAAAACATACCCCGCCACCCCCTCCCCCGCCACCCCCCGGTTTTACATCACCATCGCCCCGTTTTCGCCCACCCGCCGGGGTTATCACGTATAGCTACCAGTATAATGTGGTTCCTGTGTCAACCTGCCCGGATTCCATCACCATCAGAATGGAGGAGATTTTTCAGGAAATGCAGGCTATGGAAGCAGGAGAAATGAACTTTCAATGGGATGATCAGCTGGCCAGGCTTGACTCAATAATGAACCAGGATCCCCCGGGTCCACCCTACCCCGGCGAAGGACAATCAGTTTTTAGTGAAAATTTCGAAGAGGGCCAGATTATTATTGAGGCTCCGAATTTTACCGGCCGGCAACAATTGCGATTTAACATTCCTCCCATGGCCCAGGCAGATCCTGTTCACCGCAAACAATTTGAAAACCACCAAAAGCAACAAATCAGGGAAAATAAAATTCAAAAACTGGATAATAAAGCCCGCAAAATTCAGAACGTCATCAAGCAGATGGCTATCGCACTCGAAACAAAACCTGCCCCAATCCAACAACGGATCAACAAAAAAAGTCTTCAGGCATCATTAAGGAAATCCTTTAAGGACAAAGGAATCGACCTTCCCTTTGAATTTGCCGTTTTTTCTCCTTCGAGTGACAGCAATCATATCCCCATCCGGTCTGCCGATTTTAAACGGGCATATGAAACCACTGAGCACAGAGTTTCTCTTTTCCCCAACGACCTGTTTCAGAAACCTGATATGTTGCTGGTATATTTCCCCGGACAAAAATCGCAGGTTTTAAGTTCCCTTTCCATATTACTCCTGGGCTCTGTTCTGTTTACCCTTATAATTGTTCTTTCCTCGGGTGGGAGTATTGTGGTCATGATACGTCAGAAGAAAATTTCGGATATAAAAACTGACTTCATCAACAACATGACGCATGAATTTAAAACACCTATTGCAACCATCTCTATTGCAGCTGATTCCATTACAAATCCCCGGGTAATTTCTGAGCCGGATACCATTCGGAACTTCACCCGGATTATCAAGGAGGAGAATAACCGGATGAATGCAAGAGTTGAACAGGTATTGCAGATGGCTTTACTTGACAGCCGTGATTTCAAAATTCGGAAAGAGTTGACCGACATGAATTACATGATTGAAAAGACTGTCGATCACTATCGCCTGCAAATCGAGAAACGCGAAGGCAGCATCACCACCCGGCTGGAAGCCGAAAACGCAGTTACCGAGGCCGATGAAGGCCATATGCGCAATGTATTGCTCAACCTGCTTGACAATGCCAATAAATACTCTATTACAAAACCGGAGATTGAAGTCTTTTCCTTCAACCTTTCCGGCAAATATATCTTTGGAGTTCAGGATACAGGAATGGGCATGAGCCATGAAGTTCAACGTAAGGTATTTGACAAATTCTACAGGGTTACTTCCGGGAATATCCACAATATAAAAGGGTTCGGACTGGGCCTGAGTTATGTAAAGGCCATTGTACTGGCGCATCACGGCGACATATCCATACAAAGCGAATTGGGTAAAGGGAGCCGGTTTGAAATAAGTTTGCCCGGAGTTCGGGAAGAAGAAATTGAAGCATTGAATTAAGAAAAACTACCGGAGGCAGTTATGAACAAAAAAATAAAAATATTGCTTGTCGAAGATGATCCTAATTTCGGATCAATCATGAAATCCTATCTCGAACTGAATGACTTTGAAGTAATCTTAAAGGCCGATGGCAAACAAGGGTTAACTGCTTTTAAATCTGATTCATTTGATATTTGCATTTTAGATGTGATGATGCCCGAAATGGACGGGTTTACCCTTGCAAAGGAAATAAAAAAGACAAACAACGATACTCCTTTTATTTTTCTTACCGCAAAATCACTCAAGGAGGACATGCTTGAAGGATTCAAAACCGGAGCTGATGATTACATCACCAAGCCATTCGACTCAGAGGTTCTGTTGTTTAAGTTGCATGCAATTTTAAAGAGAAACATTCAACGGAGTGAAAATGATGCCGTGGTAAATGAAATGCAGGTAGGCAAATTTTTCTTCAATTACAACCTGCGCACCCTGACGAATGGCACCCTCACGCAGCAACTTTCGCCCAAGGAAGCCAGTCTGCTTAAAATGTTGTGCACCTCCAAAGATGGAATCCTGCTACG
>CAZVNF010000092.1:0-15370 GCA_964628215.1 uncultured Draconibacterium sp. | reverse complement strand
CGGGCCCCTACAATATAACCTGTATTGACTGAAGTGAAAAATGCGAAAGTAAACTCATCCGATAGGAAAGAAGGAATTAAAGTCCAGTTAGATCCTCCGTCTTCCGTCTTTAAAATGACCCCTCCAATTCCGGTGGCAATCCCTGCATTAACACTGGTAAAATACACAGAAGATATGGGATAGCCTCCGGTTTGCAATAAGGTCCAGGAGTTACCTCCGTCGCTTGTTTTGTGAATTCCATCGCTGACAATATAGCCATTATAGGCATCCAGGAAGAAGATCTGGCCGATATAGGAAGTCGGAATGTTGGTCATGGCGATCCAGGTGGAGCCTCCATCCGTAGTTTTCAACATATTACCACTGTTACCCCCTGCAAACCCAATATTTGCATTTAAAAAGCAGATGGTGAAAATATTCCAGGAAACCCCGGTGGTAAGTTGAATCCAAGTTGCCCCTGCATTTGTTGTTTTAAGAATTGTACCATTTGCTCCTGCAATGTAACCTGTATCAGTATCAGCGAAATAAACAGACCTCCAGATAATATGCAAGCCCAGGAACATCGGGCTCCATGAAATACCACCATCATAGGTTTTTATGGCGACAGATCCAGCATAATCACCTCCGACTACATACCCGGTATCTGCATTTGTAAACCACACTGAGTACAATTGCTGAGTTGTACCGCTGTTTAACGTCTCAAATGTGGTACATCCGTCGGTGGTCTTTATAATAGTTCCATTGCCACCCACAATGAACCCAATGTTACCATTGTGAAAACAGGCCGAAGAGAACCTGTTTCCCGTAGGATAAGGACTCAGCCATTTCCACTGAGAGTACGAAACCAAAGAAATAACAAACAATGCTGCAATTAAAAAAGTCTTTATCATAGAGTCTGATTTACAGGTTAATCTGTATAGGATTAGCACACCAATTTAGAAGGCACATGATGCTCCTCATTTGTCCAACCACAATTCTGTGGTTTTCATCATAAATCCATGTTCCATTGTTCAATTCACAACCATTTTTTCAAACCCGGTTCCATCTAATGTCTGGATTTTTACAATATAGATACCTTTTTCAAGTTTGCTTACATCCAGTTCGATCATGTCGTTATTTCTGAAATCCTTTAGGATTTTCAATGCTCCTGATATTGTTAAAATGCTGACATTTAAAACAGAAACCTGCTCTGAGTTAATAATAATCTTTATATACTTGTGCGAAGGATTGGGATAAATACTGAAATCACAGAACTTTTGTTTTCTATTATCAGATAAATTTGTTCCACCTCCGTTCATAGTTTTTAAAATTGTCCCATTTGCCCCAACTACATATCCAATATTGGCATCAGTAAAGAAAACTGAGGATAAGTCATTGATTGTGCCGCTTGGTATATCAGTCCAGGAATTTCCTCCATTGATTGTTTTAAGAATTGTTCCGTGAACTCCGACCGTATAACCATCGTTGTTATTAATAAAATAAACAGAACTTAATGTATTTGTCGTCGGGCTTGTCAAACTAACCCATGATTCCCCGCCATTTGTGGTTTTAATAATTGTGCCATTCCCTCCCACCGCATATCCTGTGTTTGAATCATGAAAGTAAATAGAATTAATACTGTAACCTAAATTAAAATATTGCCAAAGGATACCTGCATCGGTGGTTTTCAAAAAAGCACCTGATTCTCCTGCAGCAAACCCGGTATTTGAATCTGTAAAAAAAACAGAACATAAATTCTCACTTGTAGGTACTGGCAAATTCGACCATGTATTCCCTCCATTTGTAGTTTTTATAACAGTACTATAATACCTGGCTCCTGCGGCAAAACCTGTAATGGAATCAGTAAACCAGACAGATTTAAAATCCGCGGTGCTTCCACCGGAAATATTGGTCCATGTTGACCCTCCATCAGTGGTTTTCAGCATTTTTGGTCCTTTGCCACCGGTTTGGGTATAAGTGAAACCTGCTGCATATCCCCTTGCTGTATCAGTAAAAAAAAGTGAATTTACCTGCCACCATGCTCCGCTGGATAAAACAGCCCAGTTTTTACCGCCATCGCTGGTTTTTAAAATGGTACCATTACCTCCTGCAGCATAACCAGTATTCTTTCCCGGAAAGGAAACAGACTGCAGATCACTGGTAGAGCCAATTGAAACGGCAGTCCACGTGGAGCCATAATCTGAACTTTTCCACATGGCACCGTTTTGCCCCACTGCATATCCCGCTATGGGTTCAGGAAAGTAAACAGAATACATGGCATAATCAAGGCTTAAAACTGATGTCCATGAACTACCTGCATTTTCAGTTTTCATGCCTCCCCATAACCCCATTGCATAACCTGTACTGTCACTGCTAAAATAAACTGAATGCAGAGTACTTATATTTATCGGAACCTGCGACACAGTAGTCCAGGTATTACCTCCATCAACAGTTCTTTTGATTTTGCTTCCCACTGCGAACCCCGTGTTTGAATTGGTAAAGTATACTGAATTTAAATCCAGGTTTACAGCTTTTTGAACTGTAGTCCAATTCATACCGCCATCGGTAGTTTTTAAAATGATGGCATGGTGAATTTCCGGTGCAGTATTATAATCCAGGGAATCACCCACAATAAAACCGGTGTTCGAATCCGTAAAAAAGACAGATTTCAAATTATAATTGGTTCCAATGGAAATTGCTGTCCACGAATTGCCACCGTTGATTGTTTTTAGAAAGGTTCCTGAATCGCCGGCGATATAGCCGGTAAGTAAATCGGTAAAAAATATTGCATTAAGCGTTTGTATGGACAGGGTCGATTGACAAGCCCGGTGCATTTTACTCTGCATTCCGGTTGCAAAAGATGTCCAGACAACACCACCGTTGATGGTTTTGAGGATTGTTCCACCACCACCAACCGCATAACCGGTATTTAGATCAGTAAAAAAGATGGCATTCAAAGGCTGGATTGTTCCACTGGATTGTGAAGTCCAGTTTGATCCGCCATCGGTAGTTTTTAAAATGGTTCCGTGAATCCCGGCAGTGTAACCTGTGTTTGCATCCGTAAAACAGACAGAAACCAGTGAATTGCCCTGAGGTAACGGATTCTGCCATGTCCATTGTGAAAAGACAACAACCTGACTAAAGGATATGAAAATCGACAAGAGTATTTTTTTCATGCTAATGAGTTCTCTTTTCAGAACAGCAAAGAAAAAAAGGAATGCCGGCAATTATTTTACAGGAAACAGGATGCTTGTCTCCCATTTCATGGTATCCTTTTCAGTCATAGGATCGGTGATATAAATTTCCCAGGGTGCACCCACGATAACCTTATCATTTTCTTCAATATACTGTTCAAGAATTTGATAGGCAGGTGCAATTTTTTCATAAGGCCCGAAATAATGTGCCATCATAACTTTTTGTTCGGGGAAGTTCTGCACCTGGATTCTGCCTTTTCCATTCACCGCATTTTCAACGGCAATACCAATATCCATTATGGAACTCATCGTCACAGAATCCCATTTCACTGTGATTGAAAATGGCGCACCCGAAACTTTCAATTTGTTGCTTCCAATAAATGACATTATCTCGCCATATGCTTTGCCCATCACCATAGAATAGGTATCTGGCCCTGCGGAATCGCGAATGGTCAGGGCAACCTGCTTTGGCATAGTGGTTTCTTCCATTTTGGGCCAGTCTTTGCGGGATTCTGCCACTGTCTTAAGCTTTGCCAATCCTTTTTCAAAATCCGGGCCCATCATCCTGTCCATAAGAAGTCCCATATACCTGCTGATCGGGTTGTACCCAAGGTCACCTTCATCAAACCAGGATACTTTAACGGAATCTGCCTGGCTTTCAATTACAAGCTTTCCCTTCGACCGGTATTTTCCTTCGTCAAATGCAAGATCGTAAGCTACCAACCTGGGTGGTTCGAGTTCAGTCAGAATCATTTCACCTTTTCCAAGAATTTCCCCGTTCCATTTCCATGATGCTCCAACCTGGGCAGTTGGGCCATTCAATTCGAAAATAACAGTAGAATCAACCTCTTTGGTCCATGCAACCCATAAATGCCATTGCTGAAAATTGCTCACAAGGGAGTATATAATTTCAGGATTGGATTTGATAAAAGTGTTCCGTTCCACCTTATATGTTTTAGGAAGAATAAAGGAAATGACAACCAATAAAGCAAGGATGCCTGCAAACCAATAGAGTACTTTTTTCAACGTTTTCATAATCCTTATTTTTGTTTATAATGACTTGAATTACCTTATTTTATTAATCAATTGCAAAGGAAAAACAATTTAAAATTAATCCATTTTTAAATTATAGCCAAATCTTCAGATAAAATTATCTTATTTTTGCCGACCAACCAAAATATTTCAATGAAAATTGCTGTAACCGGTGCCAACGGACACGTTGGCGTGAACCTCTGCAAAATCCTGCTTGAACAGGGGCATCAGGTTAACGCACTCACGCATCTGCATGACCAGGGAATCAAACATCTCCCGGTGTGTATCATGCAGGGCGATCTTTTAGATAAAAAATCATTAATATCATTGCTTACAGATGTAGATGTAGTATTTCACCTCGCAGCAAAGATATCCATCTCGGGTGACCATGATGGCATGGTAAGCCGGATTAATGCCGAAGGAACAATAAACATACTTGAGGCAGCGGTGGAGTGTAAGATTAAGCGATTCATTCATTTCAGTTCAATTCATGCCTTTCAGCAGAACCCAAAAGGTCAGCTTCTTGACGAATCAAGGCCTTTGGTTGAACATGAGGGAATGGCTTATGACAGGTCTAAAGCAGCCGGTGAACGGGCAGTAATGGAGGCTGTGAAAAAAGGTCTCGATGCATTGGTCCTCTGCCCTACTGCGATTATAGGTCCCGGTGATCCGGAGCCCTCTATGGTCGGAAAAGCTATAGCAGACATTTATAATTTCAAAATGCCATCTCTTGTACCGGGTGGATATAATTGGGTTGATGTAAGAGATGTAGTTGCTGCTGCTGTTACGGCCATTGAAAAGGGAAGAACAGGTGAAAAATATTTGCTTTCGGGTAACTGGCATAGCCTGCAGGAATTATCGGCAATGATAGGTTTCCATTCAGGACGGAAAACTGTAAAGTTGGTAGTGCCCATGTGGGTTGCCTGGACTGGTTTGCCTTTTATTTATCTGTATAGCAAAATTTCTGGCACAAAGCCAACGTATACGCGCGAATCACTTATTATTCTCTCCGAAGGCAACCGGATGATCAGCAATGCCAGGGCAAAAAAGGAACTGAATTTCAATCCCCGTCCGCTTACAGAATCCATAAGGGATTTACTGACCTGGTTCAGGGATAATAAATACATACAATAAGCACCATTACATGACAGAATCGTCTTTCTACCTGGTTGTCTATATCTGGATCGCCATTGCCATTTTTATTTTCCCGGTAATCATCAGGATTGCCGCACCTTATGGCCGGCATACTACGGGCAAATGGGGCCCGCTGATCGACAACAGGGTTGGCTGGATTCTCATGGAACTCCCCGCATTACTTGTCTTTGCCGGGTTTTACCTTTATGGCTCCGGGAACCGCCCCGTAATTACCTGGTTTTTCTTTGGCATCTGGGTGCTGCATTACGTAAACCGGACACTGGTGTTTCCTTTCCGGCTCAGGACCAAAGGAAAAAAAATGCCTCTCGCCATTGTATTCATGGCCATCGGATTCAATTTTGTAAATGGGTATATCAATGGGTATTACCTTGGTACCCTGGCAACAGAAGCCCAATACCCGATTTCCTACCTGTTTGATGTTCGTTTCATAGGCGGTACTGTATTATTTTTCTTTGGAATGTTTGTCAACTGGCAGGCTGACAATATTTTAATTCATTTGCGCAGACCAGGTGAGACGGGATATGTAATCCCTTCGAAAGGCTTTTTTAAATATATTTCCTGTCCGAATCACTTTGGAGAAATAATAGAATGGTTTGGTTTTGCCATAATGGTCTGGAGTACACCAGCACTTGCCTTTGCCTTATGGACCCTCGTAAACCTGATGCCAAGAGCACTGCAACATCATAAATGGTATAAAGAGACCTTCCCGGAGTATCCTGCAGAGAGAAAGGCCGTTCTGCCATTTATACTTTGAAATAAGCAAGAGAATTAGGAAAGATGGGGGGAGAAATATGGATCAGTCAATGGAAACAGTCAGTCCACGCAGGGTCATTTCATCACTCATTTGTTTCAACTGCTTGTAATCTCCGGTTTTGACGTTGCATTTGCCTTTGAAATGGGTGATAATGGCGCATTGTTCAGCCTGCTCATGTTGATGATTGCAAACCTCCACAAGCGAATCAATCACAAAATCGAATGTATTGAAATCATCGTTGTGCAGGATGAGTCCACGCTGAATACCGGCACTATCTTTCTGTATTTGCGAAGGATTATCTTTGTGTTTAACCATAGAGCTTGATTTTCAGCTACAAAATTACAAATAAATTGGTTTCAAAATTTTACCTTTGAAGCGATATTCTAACCGGTTTATGGAATTTGCAGACTTTGTTGTTTTTCTTGAAAATCGATTGCAGAGGCCTTTACCCGGTAAAACTGCGCAGCTAAAGATGTCATCGCTTGCCCGTGTTCAGGAATTGATGCGGTTTAATACACCGGAGGATGCAATGCAAAGCAGTGTACTTATCCTGTTTTATCCTCTTGATGGAGGCATTGGCCTGGTTCTGATGCTTAGGCCTGAATATAAAGGAGTTCACAGCGGGCAGATCAGTTTACCGGGCGGCAGGTTTGAGGAATCTGACGAAAGCCTTATTTATACCGCATTACGTGAATCCCGGGAAGAGATTGGCATTGATCCCGGCCAGGTTCAGATTCTTGGGCAATTGACAGAAATGTATATTCCGCCCAGCAATTTCATGGTAACCCCTGTTGTTGGATACCAGTCAACCCGTCCCAGTTTTACTGCAGATCCCAAAGAGGTGGCTAAAATTATTGAAATCCGGATTGAGGACCTGATGGACGAACGCAACAGGCAAATGAAGAAGATGAAACTCAGCCTTGGTTTTTCCCTCAAAGTTCCCTCCTATTTCGTTAACGGAAACATCATCTGGGGTGCAACCGCAATGATTTTAAGTGAGCTGAGGGATATTCTGCTTGAAATAAACGAATAACCTTATTTCGTGCTATTTTCAGTAAAACAGAAGGAACCGGGAATCCGGCCAGTTGTATATTGTTTTATCAGGGTACCCTGTACAGTGTACTGATATGCGGCACCGTTCTGAACATAATCCATGGCATCGGTAATATAAATACTACCGGTTTCAGGATGGATATTCAATCCATAAAGCCGGCGACCTTCGGGTTTGATCAGTGGCAGTGACGGTAAAGCGGATGAAGTAACAGGCATTTGATACACACCCCCTTTCAAAAAATAAATGGTGTCGCCAGATGGATTCATGCACAACCTGCTGGGTACTTGCGTGGGATCGGGGAAAGTAAATACTTTTTCAACCACTCTCAGTTCAGGATTTATCCTGATAAGGGAGGGCGCTTCAAAATTATCATAACCACCGGAACATAAAACCCATACCTTTTGTTTTTTATCGATAACAATGCCGATCGGCTCTTTACCAGTCTGGATACTGTCAACAATGGCATCGGTTTCAGTATCGATCACAAGAATTTGTGCTTTGCGAACTGCAGTAGGGTCATTAAACTTCCCGATGGAAGTTACCAGCATGAATTTATCATACCGAATCAGATTTTCAGTCCAGCTTGTGGTTTGAATTGTACCGGATACCGTTTTGTTTTTCAGGTCAATAATTGAAATGTAATTTTGAAGGTTGGTCACATAGGCTTTACTGGAATCAACCAGTTCAAAATAACGGGGTGCATGCAATCCGGAAATAGTATGAACAGATTTAAAATCCTTCAGTGTCACCACTTCAATCAGGTTGGAGTTGTTGATAAGCAGGTAGCCCAGGTTGCCGGCAATTGCCATTGATTCAGCCACATCACCCAGACTTCTACCGTTGGATTTTGTAAAAATATCCTGAATTACAGAATTGTTTTTGTTATCAACAAAGGTAACTGAGGCATTGCCCCAATTGTAATTGCCCTCATTAATGATAAAAATTCCGTTCTCGTATGTTGATGCTTTGGTTGTATCCGTCGGATCGATAATAACCTCCCGGATAGGATCCTTGGAGCATGCTGACGGCAAAATTACAAGGGCAAGAAATGAACAGAGAATTAATAATTTATATGTAAAATGATTTCTTTTCTTCACTTTGGGGTAATTTGTTTAATAATCTAAAGCCTGCTTACTCCCGGAAATAACAACTTTAAAGTAAACGCATAATTTATCCCGGGCATCGGCCGGCTTGCCACAGATTGGTAATCCAGGTCAAACAGGTTGTTTATATCAATTTGTAAAGATAAAATAAAATGTTTGATTTGAATATTCTTTCCAAAAATAATATTTGACAAGTTATACGCAGGCATGAGGGAAAGATTGTCTTTGCCGGTAAACCTGTCGCCGGTAAAATTGAAATTATAATTAAAATAGAATTTCCAGCGTTCCACGGAGAATGTGGCATTATATGTATTTACAGGGATGTAATACTGCTGTTTTCCAATACTGTTGTTAAACTCTGAAGCAGCTTTTTCGTAAGTTGAGCGGCAGTAGTTATAATTATTTTTCAAACTGAAATTAAACCCCCGGGAACGCAGGGAGATATTGAATCCCAATTCGATGCCACGTGCATGAATTTCGTCAATATTCTGAGGCTTGAACAAAACACCGCTATCATCCACTATTGACCAGGTTATCATATCATAAATCCATGAATAATAGGCTGCAAGACCGGCTTCGAAGTAACACTTTTTATTGTTTGTGATAAAATTAAACGTACTACCGGCTTCGACTGAATAATTCAATTCGGGTTCCAGATCGGGGTTACCCAGGTCTTTCCAATAAAGTTCATTGAGTGTTGGATACCGGTAATTTCGGGCCGCATTGGCCGTAAAGGCAAGGTTAACCTTGTCAAAAGGGCGGTATTCAAGTCCAAGTGCGGGAATTAAAGGAATAAATACCCCATCAATCAAATCTTCCCGAAGGACCAGGGAGGACTTGAACTTTGAAGTGAAGTTGTAATTCACTTCAGCAAAAAAGCTGGTGGTAGTCCGGGTTTTAATTCCTTCATATTCATCGGAATTCACCCAATCGTAAGTAAAATCAATTCCGGGCCTGATGGTAAGATTCTTTATTTTATTCCAGGTAAGCCGGATCCGGTTGATCCATGAATAAAACTGATGTGCCGAATTAATTTCTAAAAGACTGTTCTCGTATTGCATATTCTGATCATTGAGTGCGGAACGGATCTGCAGGTTCCATTTCGGTTCAATATATTTGTATTCAGCAATTGCCCTTAGCGAGTTATCTTTCAGAGTTTCAATTTTATCCTCATTGAAATTCTGGACTGTCGGGGGAAGGTTCCGGTCGTATACCGAATACCATACTTTTGCTGAAAAAAGGTGCTTATCTTTCAACTTCCAGAATAATTCCTGAGATAATCCCCAATTGTAATACGAAGCGTTTTGCTGTTTGACAATATTACCGGCATTGTTTGTGAATGGGAAATCATTCAATGCTGTTCCATAATTGAATTTTGTGTGAGATTGAAAGGATCTGCCTCCAACCGCAACATTGGCATTGGTGATAAAACTATTAAAACTACCAACAGTTTGTGCTGCCATTGACTTAAACTTATTATTCCAGTCAGGCATTGTAACAAGATCAATAACACCTCCAAATGCTCCGCTTGTTCGTGAAATACCTGCAGCGCCATACAATATTTCAAGGCCGTCAAACTGAGCCACGGGAACCTGGGAAAAATCCATCTGGCCAAGCATTGGAGAGTTCAGATTTATCCCGTTCCATTCCACCTGGGTATGCTGGGCTGAAGTACCGCGGAAAGAGGGTGTTGCAAGCGTTCCGTTTCCATAGGATTTAATGAATATCGTAGAATGCTGAGACAATATCGAAGATAAATCGGCACTCAGGTTTGGGATAAACAAAGTGGAGTCAATCTTTATTCTTTTAAAGCCCTGGTTATCAATAATAAAATTGGATTTAATTTCAACTTCAGGCAAATGCAGGGGATCCTCCAGATTCTGAGCCTGAATTTGAATCGGAAAATAAAAAAGCAGGATACAGAGGATTTTTTGAATAAAACTCAATACTTGATGATTTTTTTCGTGAAAGAAGTCCCATCCTTCAAAGTAAAAACTGCCAAATAAATGCCTGCGGGAACGGATGACATATCAACCCTTGATTTGCCAGAGATATTGCGTTCAATCAGTGTTTTTCCTTCGGTGCCTGAAATTTTCAGGTGGAATTCAGCAGACAAGGGTGATTCAAAGGTAACAGAATTCATGACCGGGTTCGGAAAAATGCGGATTCCGGTACGGCTCCATTCATCGTCGGAGCCATTCGACTCATTATTAATCACCCCTATGGCATCGAAGTCAAATCCACCGGTATCAAAAGGCGTTGGCCAGGGATCATTTATTTTATGGTCCTGTGAGTCGTAGGTTGCATAAGGAGCCTGCAGGCACCCCCCCACATCAACAATCCGTATATGGGTGATATGCAAGATGTTGATTCCTGCACTGTCTGCGATGCTTTCGAGGTCGAACGGAGTACCGAATGTAAGCCGGTACTTCCCTGCCAGATTGTGAATTTTCCTGGCATCCAGGGTGTCAAAAGTACTTACCTGCAAACTGTCTGAAGTAAGTGAAACAGACGGAAACCTTACAAAATGCTGACCATCAGAACTTACCTCAACAAATCCAAGTTCAAGAAATCCATTGCCAAATGAATTTTCAAAAACGGCAAAATCGGGGCCTGGCCGGTTTACAATAGGAATGTCGAACCCCAGTAATGCCGAACCATGGTCACCCAGGCTCACAACTAATTCGTCTGCCGGGCCGCTTCCTAAAAGATAGCTCCCATACGTGGTTTTATTTGAACCATTATATAAAAATGCTGTATCACCCGCATTAACAAATCCCCGTTCAATAATGCAGGATGATGCCCACCCAAGAAAGGCCGAACTGTCTTTATACATTGCCGTAGTACCAGGTTGCCCTGCCGGAGGTGGATACTGCGCAAATATTTGTGAGAAAATCAATAACAAATTGATTAACAAAACGGTACGTAAAAACACCCTGTTCATTAAGTTATAGTTATGCAAGTTCATTATACAAAAGTAGAAAAAATCGACCGTAACTGTTTATTTATTATTTTTGCCAAACCGGTTTCCTCTTCAATTCAATTTTAATGAGAATAAAACGAATAATTTCAATCGGCCTTTCTGTCCTCATGATCAGTTTCTCTGTTGCAGGTTCATCTTGTAAATCAAGGAAAGCGAGTTGCGAGGCGAATGGCACATACAAATCAAAGAAAATGAAGAAGAATAAGAGCAGCTATGGAAAACGTTACAGCTATAAAAGTAAGTCTGTCAGAAAAGCATATGTAATAAAAAACAGCAGGTAGCTGATCAGATTTTTACTTCCGGTGATTCATAAAATTCCTGATGATCAGGATAATACATCGATTGTTTCGACTTGTCGGAGGAAAATGTAAAGAATGTAAGCAATCCTTCTGCACACAGGGTATCGGTATTATCAAATAATTTGACTTCGATATCAGCCAGGTTTCTTCTCATTTGTTTTAATTTCGACCGCAGCGTTATGGGTCCATTGTTTATACCGACTGTTTTAAGGTAGCGGAATTCGGCTTTTGATGTAAAACCGGCTGTTTTCACCTTCACATATACTGTCCAACTGGCAATTTCATCCATAAGCGTGGCCTGAATACCCCCATGCAGGATGTTAAAATACCCCTGAAAATCAGGATGCGGGTTCCAGTGGCTCACAATTTCATCATTCTCTTCCGTGAAGGTAAGATGTAATCCTGATTGATTGTGAGGTGAACAACCAAAACAATTGTAGCCTTTCAGACTGGTAAAAGGATTTTTGAGATTCTTCATAGAACCGGCGGGTGGAAAGGGTGTTTGTTACTTTTTATTAAGTTCAACACCTTCCTTGTATTTAATAACATTTTCAGCTTTGCCCAATTCATTGTATTCAGTCCAGGCTCCATCCTTTTGTCCGTTCACATATTTGCCCGACAGTTTAATTTTTCCATTTCGGAAAAACTCCTTTGATTCTCCGGAAAGTTTATTATCCAGGTAATTGTTTACCAATTGCAAAGAATCGTTCTCATAATAGGTCTTCTGAACACCATCAAAACTTCCATCTTTATAGTTATATTCAGCAATCCGCTGACCATTTTTATTATTCCAGACAGAAGGACCGTTTTTAAGATCGTTTACATACATGGTCTCTTCCTGAATTTTCGTGTTATCGTAATATTGACGGTAAAGGCCGTTTTTCTTGCCAAATGTATACTGAGTTTCCGAGGTTGGATTTTCGTTGTACTGGCTGTATAACACAGTAAGTCCGTGTGCGAGCCCGCTCTTATAGTGCTCGATCAGGGAGATTTTGCATTTGCGGTCGAATTGAACTGAAATACCGTCTTTCAGACCATTATTAAAATATTCGATTTTAAAAATTGCATTATTTGGGTAGTAACCGATCCAGTTTTTTACCTTTTTATTTGCAACGTATTCTCCCTTATAGGTTGTTTCACCCAGTTTATCAACCCAATAGCCAATACGGTTGCCAGAGGCATCTGTACGGTTAATGGTATCAGGCAGTTTAGCATCCGTGGCAATTGCCTGCGCATTTACCTGCAAAATGCTGACAATGACCATTGTGAGGAGAAATGCAATTATTTTTTTCATAGTTTCATAAATTAGTATTGCAAAGTTATTGCAATTCTGCATATAAATCAAAGCTTTCAGCCCTGGTTATTTTCACCTTGCAGAATGATCCAGGCGTCAGGTTGTTATCATTTTTCAATATGAGCACTTCGTTATCAACTTCGGGAGAGTCATGTTCGGTACGGGCAATATAAAAATCACCTTCCTGCCTGTCAATCAACACATTTAATACCTGTCCCACCTTTTCCTGATTCAGCGAAAGCGAAATACTCTCCTGTACTGCCATCAGTTCATCCACCCTGGCAGTTTTGGTTTTTTCTGAAATTGAATCCTTTAAACTGAAAGCACCCGTATCCTCTTCATGGGAATATGAAAATACGCCAAGTCTGTCGAAACGGTATTCTTCAATGAAGTTCCTCAGTTCCCTGAACTCACTTTCAGTTTCACCCGGGTACCCGGCAATAAGGGTTGTTCTGATAGCAACTCCGGGGAGTGAGTGCCTGATAGTATCAATAAGTTTACGCGTGGTGGTGCCATCCATCCCACGATGCATCGATTTTAAAATCCGGTCGCTGATATGCTGCAGAGGGATGTCGATGTAGTTGCATATATTCGCATGTGACTTAACTACTTCCAGCATTTCAACAGGAAATCCGTCAGGATAGGTATAATGCAGCCGGATCCATTCAAGGCCCTTCAGTCCGGCCATTGAATCGAGCAGACCGGCGATCATGCGTTTTTTGTAAATGTCAAGGCCGTAATAGGTTGTGTCCTGGGATATAAGATTAATTTCCTTTACGCCTGATTCAACCAGCCGGGATGCTTCGGCAATAATTTCTTCCAGAGGCCTGCTTACATGCTTCCCGCGGATCATGGGTATTGCACAAAAAGAGCACTTTCGGTCGCATCCTTCGGCAATTTTCAGATAAGCATAATGCCCGGGTGTGGTAATTTTCCGTTCCCCAATGAGCCCTGTCTTGTATGTGCCTCCAATATGGCTCACAATTTTTTTCAGATCGTTCACACCAAAAAAAGCGTCAACCTCGGGGATCTCCTGTTTGAGTTTGGACAGGTACCTTTCCGAAAGGCACCCCATTACATATACATGATCGATCAGTCCATTTTGCTTGGCCTGCACATATTGCAGAATGGTATCTATTGATTCCTGCTTGGCATCGTTGATGAAGCCGCAGGTATTAATGATGGCAGTATCGATTTTTTTATGATCCACAGGGTCGAAAACAAGCTTGAACTTGTTCGCTTCCAGTTGTTTCATAAGAAGTTCGGCATCAACCAGGTTTTTCGCACAACCCAGTGAGATCAACCCGATATTGTGAGGTCCGGATTTTGTTTTCAAGAAATAGAGGTTTAATTAAAGAGGCTGTCGACAAATTCGACCCGGTTGAACACCTGGAGGTCTTCGAGGCCTTCGCCCACACCGATGTATTTAACAGGAATCTTAAACTGATCGGATATGCCAATCACGACTCCGCCTTTCGCAGTCCCATCCAGTTTGGTGAGAGCCAGGGTGTTGACTTCGGTGGCTGCGGTAAATTGTTTGGCCTGTTCAAAGGCATTCTGTCCGGTAGAAGCGTCGAGAACAAGCAGTACTTCATGGGGAGCATCAGGAATCAATTTTTGAATAACCTTCCTGATCTTGGAAAGCTCATTCATGAGGTTTATCTTATTGTGGAGGCGGCCGGCGGTATCGATAATTACCACATCGGTGTTCCTGGCCATGGCAGATTTTACAGTATCATAGGCAACAGACGCAGGATCAGCGCCCATGCCCTGGTTTACGATGGGGACCCCTACCCTGTCGGCCCAAATAGTGATCTGCTCAACGGCCGCCGCCCTGAAGGTATCGGCAGCTCCAATCAATACTGATTTTCCTGATTTTTTAAACTGGTATGCAAGTTTACCGATGGTGGTTGTTTTTCCAACACCATTCACTCCAACTACCATAATAACATATGGCTTTTTATCGGCAGGTACAGAAAATTCGGTAAAATCAAGGATGTTGTTTTCCTGCAGGAGGCCAACAATTTCTTCTTTAAGCAAGTTGTTCAGCTCACTGGTTCCAAGGTATTTATCCTTAGAAGCACGTTTTTGTATACGTTCAATGATCCGTAAGGTAGTTTCAACACCCACGTCGGAAGTAACAAGAATTTCTTCCAGGTTATCAAGAACCTCATCATCAACCGTTGATTTTCCAACGATCGCTTTTGAAATCCGGGTAAAAATATTGGATTTCGTTTTTTGCAATCCCTGGTCCAGACGTTCTTTTTTCTCGCGTGAAAAGATGTTGAAGAATCCCATAAAACGAATTTTTGTATATAAAAAAAGCTTTTTTCCGGGGAAAAAAGCTTTTCAGCAGGAAATAATGCTGTGTTAATTTTCTTTGTTTGCTAAAAAGTCTTTCAGCATTTCATTGGCAACAATCGTTTCCTTGAAAACAAAAGCTCCTGATTTTTGGGATTTAACCATGCGGATGACTTTTGTAAAATCTTTTCCGGAGGTAGCTTTAAACGAAGCAACTACTTTCTT
>CAZVNF010000091.1:1252-15442 GCA_964628215.1 uncultured Draconibacterium sp. | reverse complement strand
GCCTTCAGGAGAGGGGGTAGGGGGTGAGGTGCAATTACCCCTGCAATTACTGCTTAATCGGAGAAAGAGGAAAAAGTAGCAGAATTTGAAAGGATGTTAAAAAATGTTACGTTTATTGGGAATTAAAAATTTAACGTATCTTTGTTTGAAATTAATCTAAATAAGAACCAAATATGAAAAAATATATTCTCTTAATATCCATTTTCTTATCCATTGTATTTGTCAATGAATCCAGGGGTCAGGCATGGAAAGACAACCTGCCGCAGCAGAAACTGCAAAACGGCGACCTCACCTTTTATGATATTCAAAAAGCATTCAATGATTACTGGGGACCTTTGAATGTTAAAAACGGGTATTACAAAAACGCACAGGGCGACAACGTAAAAGCAGTGGGCTGGAAGCAATTCAAGCGCTGGGAATACTATTGGCAAAGCAGGATCGTAAAGGAGACCGGCAGGTTCCCTGAAACTTCCGCCAGTGAAGAACTTGAAAAATACCTCGCCGACAACCCCGGGGGGAGAAGCCCCGGCGGAAACTGGACCAGCCTGGGCCCCAACACCTCGGGCGGTGGCTATTCAGGACTGGGAAGGGTGAATTGTGTCAGTTTTATTTCCGGCGACAACAACACCATATATGTTGGATCTCCGTCGGGCGGGATTTGGAAAACCGCAAACGGAGGTACTACCTGGACCCCCCTCGGGGATTATAATGCCGTGCTGGGTGTGAGCGATATCGTATCATACAGGCCTGCTGCTTCACCGGATGTTTTGTACATTGCCACCGGCGACAGGGACGGCGGAAGCATGTGGTCGCTGGGTGGTGGACAATATAATGACAACAACAGTGTGGGCGTTCTTAAATCCACCGATGGAGGAACAACCTGGAACACCACCGGGTTAACCTTTACCCCAAGCCAGTTCAGAACCGTGAACAGGCTGCTCATGTCCCCTTCAAATAATGCGATTTTATATGCGGCCACCTCCGTGGGTGTATATAAAACCATCAACAGCGGAACCAGCTGGACCCTCCTCACTGCCAATGTGTACATCGACATGGAATTCAAACCGGGAACCCCGTCAACCCTCTATGGTTCAAACTTAAACGGGGATATTTACCTCTCAACCAACGACGGTGCAACCTGGTCCCTGGCCCTGAGTACCGTTAACGGAAGAACCGAACTTGCGGTTACCGCAAATAATTCCGCGTATGTGTATGCAATCATCTCCACCAATGGAAGCACACTGGCCGGAATATACAAATCAACCAACAGCGGGACAAGTTACACCCAGGTTTTCAGCGGGGCAACCACCAATATGCTGAATTATGACTGCAACAGCACAGCTCCCGACGGGCAGGGGTCGTATGACCTGTGCATTGCGGCTGATCCTACCAATGCCAACAACGTGTTTATCGGCGGGGTAAACGGATGGAAATCAACAAATGGCGGCACTGCCTGGTCACTTACCAATCACTGGACCTCTTCCTATGGATGCGGCGTAAACGAAGTACATGCCGACAAGCATTGCCTGGCTTATCAGAACGGCACATCTACGCTGTTTGAAGGCAATGACGGCGGAGTGTACAAAACGACCGACAACGGCACAACATGGACAAACATTGGAAACGGCCTGGTCACAAGCCAGATCTACCGTATCGGCGTGGCACAAACCGTTGCCAATGAAAACATAGCCGGCTTGCAGGACAATGGCACAAAAGTGTACATTGGAGGTGTGTGGACGGATGAAATAGGAGGAGACGGATTTGATTGTGCCATTGATTACACCAACGCGAATATCATGTACGGGGAACTATACAACGGGGCACTTCAAAGAACAACCAATCATGCAGTTTCCTGGACAGACATTGTTACCGGTCTGACCGGTTCGGCTGCCTGGTGCACCCCATTTACAATGGACCCCAATGTAAACACGACCCTGTACATAGGGTACCAGGATGTGTTTAAATCAACAAACCAGGGTACATCCTGGACAAAAATCAGCACATGGGGAGGTGCAACCCTGCAATCGCTGGCGGTAGCTCCTTCAAATTCAAGTTACATTTATGCAGCCACCTCCAGTATTCTGTATCGTACCATCAACGGAGGAACTTCCTGGGCCAACATTACCGGGACCATCCCGACAGGGTCGGGCAACATTACCTCCATTTGTGTTAAAAACAACGACCCGAATACCGTATGGGTTTCGCTGGGGGGTTATAACGCCACCAAAATTTATCAAACCATCAACGGAGGCACCACCTGGACAAATATCTCCGCCGGACTGCCGTCAATTCCGGCCATGAGCGTGATCCAGAACAAGCAGAACACCACAAATGTTGAATTATATGCAGGAACCGATGTGGGTGTGTATGTTAAGGATGGTGCAGCAAACTGGGCCCTGTTTTCAACCGGGTTGCCCAATGTGTTTGTAACAGAACTTGAAATCTACTACAACGCAACTCCTGCCAACAGCCGCATCAGGGCTGCCACGGCAGGAAGAGGACTCTGGCAGTCTGATTTGAAGTCAGCCGCCTTACCTCCTGTGGCCGATTTTTCTGCCAGCAACCTCGCTCCCTCCGTGGATGCACAGGTTGATTTCACAGATCTTTCCATCAACACTCCGACAAGCTGGAGCTGGAGTTTCTCTCCGGCAACCGTAACCTATCTGAATGGCACTACCTCCGCATCGCAGAACCCCCAGGTAAAGTTTACCGCAGCCGGTTTGTATTCAGTTACCCTTACCGCCACCAATGCCTTTGGGTTTGACGCGGAGACCAAGACGAATTATATCAATGCGGTGAATTGCACCGTAACCGCTTTCCCATGGAACGAAGGTTTTGAGAATGGCGGCGCAATCCCGGCATGCTGGACGAAACAGTTCGTAACAGGCACCATCGACTGGATATACCGGGCAGGTACCGTGCCGGTAACTCCAATAACTACCGCACATACAGGTCTTTACAATGCCTATTTCTATGAAGGGGATTACGGAACCATAAATGTCACAAAACTGGTTACACCTCCGCTGAATATTGCCGGATTGTCCATTCCGCAGTTGAAATTCTGGCATACCCAGGGAAACTGGGGAGGCGATCAGGATGAATTACGGGTATATTATAAGACCTCATCGGCAGGTGCATGGACGATACTGGCCACCTACACGAATGATACCCCTTCCTGGACCCAGGAGACGATTAACCTGCCCGCACAAAGCAGCGAGTATTACATTGCCTTTGAAGGAACAGAAAAATATGGCTATGGTATTTGCCTTGACGATGTTCAGGTTACCTGCACCCCTGTCCCGGTGAGCATAACTATTGCTGCATCCTCAAATCCCGCCTGTGCCGGTTCAAGTGTTACCTTCACGGCTACCCCTGTAAACGGCGGAGCAAATCCCGCCTATCAGTGGAAAGTGAACGGCGCAAATGTGAGCGGGGCAACCAATGTTACCTATACTTTTGTACCTGCCAATGGAAACACGGTTTCCTGTGTGCTCACCTCCAGTGCAAGCTGTATCACCGGCAATCCGGCAACCTCAAATACGATTACCATGGCATTGAATCCATCCATTTCCACGTTCCCATGGACTGAAGGATTTGAGAACGGAGGAGCCATCCCGGCCTGCTGGTCAAAACAGTTCGTAACCGGCACCCTCGACTGGATTTACAGGGCCGGCACTAATCCGGCATCTTCTGTTAGCACTGCACATACGGGTAGTTATAATGCATACTTTTATGAAGGGAATTACGTTACACAGAATGTTACAAAACTGGTTACCCCATCCCTGAATATTACCGGATTGTCGGGGCCCCAATTAAAATTCTGGCATACCCAGGAATACTGGAGCCCTGATCAGGATGAATTACGGATATATTATAAGACCTCATCCGCGGGAAGCTGGATACAACTGGCCAGTTACACAGGGAATTTTCCCGGCTGGGTTCAGGAGACGATCAATTTGCCGGCTCAAAGCAGCGACTATTATATCGCCTTTGAGGGTACTGAAAAGTATGGCTATGGCATTTGCCTGGACGACATTCAGGTTGGCTGTACCCCTGTACCCGTCAGCATTTCTGTGACTACCCCTGCAAATCCCGTGTGTGCAGGAACGAGTGTAACATTTACCGCAACCCCGGTGAACGGAGGGGCAATTCCAGCCTATCAATGGAAAGTGGGTGGATCAAATGTACCCGGGGCCACCAATGCCACCTATACGTATGTGCCGGCAAACGGCAACACGGTTTCCTGTGTACTTACCTCCAACGTTGTTTGTGCTTCAGGAAGCCCGGCCATATCCAACATCATCACGATGGCAGTTACGGCATTGCCCGCCGCCACCCGTACGGTGACCGGCATTACGGTTCCGGGCGGACAATCGGTTTGCTACGATGCCACTCAAACCGTTACTGTTAACGGGTTGCTGGTGCAGGCCGGGGGAACAGCCAACCTGGTTGCCGGTCAGAATGTAAAGCTGATGCCCGGAACAAAAGTTGACCCGGGAGGCTATCTGCATGGATTTATTGCGTCGCAGTGTTTATGGTGCAGCGCCTATCCGAATGTAAACATCCCTGTTTCACAGGCGGAAGAATCCGCAAATGAAACAACGCCTCAACCGCTCATCAAAATGCAGGCCGACAATTTCTTCAGGGTTTACCCGAATCCGACAACCGGAGTTTTCACACTTGAATTATCAGAAGTGTCGGAAGCAACGGTCGTAAATGTAGAGATTTACAGCATGCGTGGTGAGAAGTTGTACAGCGGCCAATACAGCGGAGAGAAAAAGCACCAGCTTTCTCTTGACGGAAAACCGGCAGGAATCTATTATGTAAGGGTTCATTCCGGCTCGGTATCGGGATCTGTGAAGATTCTGAAAAATTAATCAAATTTCACCGCGAAGACGCAAAGACGCGAAAAGAAGTATTATAAATCTTCAATTCTTTGCGTCTTTGCGGTGAATATACCCTTTCAGGCTTTTGACGCAGCTTTGCTTTCATTTACCCCTGTGGCATATGCTTTCATGAACGTTGCATAGTCATTAAATTGGGCATACAATAATTTAAATGCTGAACACCCGTATCCCGACCCGTCAATGGAACACCGCTGCTGCCGCACTTCCTTTGCCGTAACCGAATTCCAGACAAACAACAAAGAGTCGCTACACACATTTCCGATGGCTTTTTCATCAAAAAGGCAGTATTTCACATCTCCGTTTGCGTCAATGTAGGCAGCGGTGGTACCGCACGGGCAATGCTCTTTAAAAGCATTAAACCGGCCGGGATCATCCGGGATATTCATACTGCCGGGCAGAAAATACAAACAAGGCTGGGTGATCTCAACCACGGTACTGTTTCCTTTTGAAGCCTGGATAAGGTGAAACTGCGCAGTTGCCATTTCGTCGCCGCTAATGAGTTCATGGAGCAATTTTCTTTTTGCGCGGCCATCGGGAAATAAAACCCTGAACTTGAATTTCGACACACCCAGAGAAGAAACAAACTGATAGGTGCTGACGACATCGTTCAGGTTGGTCCGGCATAACGAGTATCTGACGGAGACATCCATTTCCGCCTCAAGAGCTGTTTTTACAGCAGATACCGTTCTTGTGAAAGCCGTTTTATCGCCCCGCAACCAGCTGTGAAAGGTATCCCACCGCTCCTGCGATTCATCAGTGTAACCATATTCTCCGGAGGAGTCAAGCCCGATCTGAAGCCGGGTTACGCCTGCCAATTTCAGTTCACGGCATACGGCCGCATTCAGCTCCCACCCTCTTGTAACCAGCCTGACCCTGATTCCCAAAGATTTCGCAACCCGTGAAATCTTCAGTACTTTCTCCTTGTCGAGCATGGGTTCGCCCCCGGTTAGTGTAATGCGGTCAAAAGCCGGGTTTATACTATGCACATCCCTGATCATGCGGATATAATCATCGGAGGTAAGTTGGTCTGCATCCTGACCTGAGTGATTGTAACAGTGCCTGCAGGCACCATCACATTTCCGGGTAACGGCAAACCGGAGTTCTGCGGGTACAATTTGTTGTGTTTCCATAACTGATCTTATTTTTCAAAATTTCTAACCTGAATTATTAACGAAGATTCTCTCTGTGGTTCTTCGTGTCTTCTTCGTGGTTCTCTGTGTAACTTCGTGAAACAATATTACACGAAGATCCACGAAGAAGACACGAAGAACCACGAAGTTTTTCTTCAGTGATAATGCCAACGGCGGATGTATTTTCCCCAGTTTTCTTCAATTTTTTTGATTTCAAGGTCATTGTGCTGATAATGAAAGTTCTGATACTCCTTTTCCTTGTCAAGCTGCCTCTGAAGGTCCCCGGCGGTGGATTCATAACCGGGAAGTTCCAGTTCAGTATATATGGTGCGCATTACGCCAGCCGGATCCGCTTTTAATGCCTCATAGGCGACTTCAATTAAATTCCCCTCCGGAATAAGTCCCTTGTCCCTTTCGTACCGATCGGCCAGGTAACTGTAGTGGCCAAAAACAATGTCATCGAGTTCCTCTTCAGAGATTTTCTGTACACTGTAATAGCCCAGGATGGCTTTCTTCCACATATTCCTGATTGAATGATACATGTGAAACGGGTTGCGGTAAATGTATATGAATTTCGCCCGTGGAAACATTTGCAGCAGATAACTGATCCGTTCGGTATTTGGCGGACTTTTCAGTACCAGCTGTTTACCCTTGCTCTTAAACGTGGTAAATTTCACCGTCTCCAGGTATTCTCTTTTCCATCCTTCACAATATGCCTGATTTTCAAATTGCGGGGAACCGTTCAGCCATTCTCGCCAGTGTTTCGGAAACACAAGTCCCCAGTAGGCAGAATAGGCCGACACTTTGTTCATCAGATAATCATCCTCCTCTGTGGGCTCGGAAAGAAGCACCACGCTGTTATTGAAAAAAGGGTTCCTGATTTTGAACAGATGGATCACCCGCTGAAAAACCCGTTGCATCCGGCTTCCGAAGAGAAGATTTGAATTTGCAAACAAGGCGTCATAGTTGGTTAAAACACCAAATTGCCGGTCGCTGGCCATCAATTTGTGCAAATAGGTGGTGCCGCTTCTGTAATGCCCCAGGATAAAAACAGGATCCTTCGGAATAATCGTTTTGCTGATTTTTTTGCTGAATAACAGAAATTGTAAAAACACCAGCGGCAAGGAAAAGATAATCTGAAGGTAATAAAAGAGGATTACAAAGACCCCCTTAAAAGAGATCCCGCCACCTTTACACACCCTTCTGGTGGCTTCAAATATTGGAATATTTAATAACTGTCCCATTTTGATATTCTTTTTTCTAAGTGATCCTTTGTGTACTTAGTGCCTGTGTGGTTTATTTAAATCATAATAAAACCTTCAAACCAACCTCGAAAACCGGGCATTCGAATATGGAAAATCCACTCCCATGGCGAAGAAGGAAAAAAACCCGCCGAGTGCTGCGTACCCGAGCGTTCCCCAGCAAAACCCAGGGTTCACCGCCACAGGTTCTGTTCTGATGCATGTCATGGCTATACCGGTAATGGCCACAACCACCGCGACCCACTGATACAGGCGAAGTCCTGTAATGACCGGCGTTTGTGCCTCGCCCCGGTATGCCTCTTCCACAAAGCGGCCCAGGCTTGTCAGAATAAGGTATAAACCAAAGATGAGCGGGTTTGAAACATGGTTATTCCAGAGGGTAAACAAAAAGACACCCACAAAAAAGAGCCATACAATGGAATACAGTTGTGTGGGGTGAAGCAACTCTCCCCGGAGGCCCGAAATATTATTCACCCTCGAGCGGGAATGAAAAAACCGGATTCCTATGAGGTCATTACTGGTTCTGCATCCATGGCAGCAGCCATTCACCAGGCACCGCAACCGGCCCAGGGCCTGCCCCCAGGGCATTACCACCGAACCAACACCCATAACAACCCACACACTCAGTCCCATGAACCATACCACCAGCGATCCCAGTAAAAGTCCGGCCACAGAGCCATAATACCCGAAAGGCCTTTTCAGCTTTTCAGAACCCTCGATGACCTGGGCCCACAGCGCGGCGCAGATGGTAAGTACCATAGAGCAGATCATCAGGGCCGGAGCATAATTCCCTCCTGCCAGCACACCTCCGCCAAAAATCACGAAAAAAGTACCCAGTCCGGCATACATGCCGTGATTGATCACCCTGATTTTCCAGAACACCCATTCTTTCCATGAATTGGCAATTTTCTCCCCGGCGGTTTTAATAAAAAACCAGATCGCACGGTAAAAGGCTGAAAGAAGAAATATCACGGTTGAAACGGCGAAATACAACCCGGTGGAACGGCTGTTGGTGAACTGAATACCCACAAGGACCAGAGCAATAAAAGTAAATACAACCGCAATTTTCGCCGATTGCCGGTACAGGGCATTCAGTGAAATAAATACCAGGAAAACCGGTACAGCAATTAGATAAGGAACTTCCGGCATAAGAAACACGGCCCTGATCACAGGGGACGGCAGCGCAATAAAAACAAGGTACCCCAGCGATAGAATTGCAGAAATTGCCCATTCCCGCACCCCGTTTTTACTATTCAGGAAGAACGGGATTGCGCAGATGAAAAGCATATTTAACAGAGGCAGAAACAGGATATTAATCCCGTTGATCATTCCCACGGAGGCATGACGTAAATCTGGTGACCCGAAACCCCTGGAAGCAATGAGAACATTGCTGAGAAGCAGCATCAGCGATACCCAGAACATAGAAGCCAGCCGATCGCGCAAATGGGGAGCTTCATTTTTGTTTTCCGGAAGGCTGAGGATCGTTTGTGTCTTCTGTCCGGGGAATCTCTGTTTCAAATCAATATTTTCATACCCCATCACCAGGGCGACCATCCCCAGGATTGTTAACGGAGCCACCATCCAGAATCCGCTGGCCGAACCCGAAAAGATGAAATAGCCTGTCATGAGAATTCCGAAACCCCAGTATATCGGATGCCGGAAAACCCGGTAAGGCCCACGGGTGACAAACACCGGGGGAGGAAAGGCATTCATGGGCAGCCCTTTTCCGAAATGTTTTAGTGCCATCATGGCCCATACCATGAACAGGCCACCGGCAATCATCATGACCATGCCGATGGTCCTTGATTCTATTGCCGGAAGCTGAACTTCCCGGAGGGTATATTGCGCCCAGAACCATAATCCTGAAGGGATCAAAATCAGAAAAGTAATGGCATACAGAAGTTTGCCTGAGAATCGAATGATCTTTTTCATTTTTTTATTCGCATTTTATTATAAAAAACAAGCAATGACACGATCAGGAATCCCGATCCGTAAAGGATGCTGAAAAATCCCGCATTGGCGCCGGAATAATCGGTGAATGCTGCAATAATGGCCGATTGCGACGGATAGTAGGCAGGCAGGTACCTGATGATCACATTGTTCTGGGCTTCGGCATAATACATCGGGTTCTGAAGCCAGCCCGCATCTATATTCGCCAGCAGCACAATGAAAAACACCCCTTCGAGTTTGCCTTTTACCAGGCTGCCGATGGCCAGGCCAAAACACCCGTAAACGAACCCGATGTTTACCAGTCCGGTTACATACGCCGGCAGGTGGCGCACAGGAAGAAACACATTGATCATCAGTCCGATATAAATGGCGATCAGAAAAATCACCAGCAGCAGTGCGATCAGGTTTGAAACCAGCAATTCCAGGGGGTGATACCCGCATATGACCAGCCTTCTGTTCACCTCGCTGTTTATTTGTACCAGGTTCAGCGCCAGGAAGGAGACCAGGAACCCGGTTGAGGTAACCGAGAAAAAAATCAGCGAGATGTGTTTCTGGGTCTCTTCAATGAATGTCAATTTATCCAGTGAGGCGAGCCGGAAGAGGATCATTTTTGTGGAGGCCGTCCATTCAACCACCGACAGAAAAACAACCGGCATCAGTACCAGCAGGATGAGCACCACCCTCCTTCTGAACAACATTCTTAACACCATGAGCACCCCTGTGCCGATTCGTTTTACATTCATGACAACTGTCCCTGTTCGAGGTTAAATATTTTGTCAAACCGGCCCTTCTCCGTAAGCATATGGGTTACGATGAGAACCGCGCAGCCAGCCTTCCGGAGGGTATCCGTTAAATCCCAGAAACGCAGGTAAGTATCCCAGTCGAAACCGCTGTAGGGTTCATCCAGGATCAGCAGGTCGGGCTGGTGGAGAAGTGCAATCGACAGGCTTAATTTCTGCTGCGTTCCGCCGCTCAACCCGGCAATTCGTTCATTTCTGAATTTAATAAAGCTGAAATAATTCATCAGCGATTCGCTTCTCGCGGCCAGCTCTGCTTTTGCGATTCCATATGCTGCCGCAAAATACCGGAAGTGTTCATCAACGGTTAACAGCGGAAAGAGCAATGTTCCCTGCGGGCAATACCCGATACGTCCGTTAACGCAAATTTTTCCGTGGTCAGGTTTCCATTCCCCTACAATGATTTTCAACAGGGTTGATTTGCCTGATCCGTTTTCCCCCACAATTCCATAGAGCAAGGCAGAATTCATTTCCAGGGATACCCCGGTTAAGACCTTGTTTCTGCCAAACGCCTTGCTGATATTATCCACTTTCAATATCACGGGTAAATGGGTTTAAAGTTTACCAGTTCATGGATGGCCATGCCCACGGAGCAAGTATCGCCATGGCGATGAAGTTCTCCCCTGCTGAGCCACTTGAATTCGTCCGCCATCAGGAAATTTGCCGGGACTAACCGGTTGATCCCGGGCATGTACCTGATCATTTTCTGTATCAGTGAAGAGATCTTCTTCTCTGACTCAAGCACCACGCTGCGGTCAAGATGTAACACCAGGTTTTGGTAAGGTACCGTAATGTGGTCATCCCCGATGAAGCAGTTTTCGATTTTCTCTCCATTCAGCCAGAGCCATTGCCGTTTCACCTTTTCATTCAGTTCAATCCACACGAGGTTGTTTCCCGGCGAGCCGAACCGGCCCCACCGCAATTCGTCCATCGGAATTTTCCAGGGAGGAACTGTCATGACTAATTGTTCCGCATAACCCGCTCCTTCCAGAACCTCCTCATTTACCTGTAATCTGACTTTTGAAGCCGGCTGAAAACAGGTCCAGTCAACGGAGCCTTCCGGGGAATCAAATATCCGTGATTGAATGGCTTTCGACTGCGATTCCCATATTCCGGACACTCCGAATTTAGAATCCGCCCATGTGATTCTGTCCTCTTTCACCCTGGGATATTGAACATGATGGAACCGGTATTTCAGTTTAACTCCCGATCCTTCCCTGTAATGCAACCAGCTTGTATAGGAAACAGTCCAGCCATGCCATTTCAGTTTTGCCGCATAAAAAATCATGGCGTCTCCATTGTCCCCGGTAAAATCGAGGAACCATTTGCTGAGGTGGAATTTCCCGGGAGAAGGTTCGTCTATTGTTGTTTTTCCTGAATTCATGCTGTTTACTTCTGATGTTGTTTTCGTCCGGCAGCCAGGTAAAAAGGCTATCAGGAAGAGTTGAACACAAAAGTAATCTGAGCGTGAGCAAACCAAAAATTGATTTCCGGTACAGGGAGTTCCGGTTTTGCTAAAATTGAGGATTCAGGTCGTTACGATCTCACTGTAAAGTAAAAATCAGTGAATAATGCGAAAACAAAGCACGGATTATGGCAAAAAGCAAAAGAGAATTGAGAAATAGTAATTTTTGCAAAAATGACCCGAACAGGCTATATCATTCCGGTATTCGTACCATTATATTGGCATATTCCTTAAGCAAGCTATAATCCAACTTACTATTGAGCTATTTTGATTTAACCGGCTGGCCTGAAGGGGTGTATTTGATCAGGGTGATTGCAGGGGATAAAATGAGTGTGGGGAAACTGATATTGGAATAATAAACAATTTTTCTCCGGAGGACCCTCTGAATCCATTTCAGCAGGCTTTATTCAGACAATATTCCACAAGCTGCCTGCCATTTTATAGGTTGACCGTTCGTATTTGCCTGCCAGATACGGCCCTAACCGTTTTTTTTCTAAATTTGCCTGAACTAATCCCCCTTTTGGATCCATACCTCTTCAATCGGCGCAAAAAAACAGTTGCCATTTTCAAGCGCAGACCTTCACAGAAATCGAACAAGAATACCAGGGACATTGCTTAATAACAGGAAACAATCATGAAACACACCAGCAATAATCCACTACCTGACAACCTGCGCCAAAAGGCAGAAGAGTTGCTGCAAAAGAAGCCTGTGAAACCAGGCCCGCTGCTTTCTGAAGCTGAAATGCTCCAACTCATTCACGAACTGGAGGTGCAACAGGTTGAACTGGAAGCGCTGAATGAGGAAAACATAAAAATAAATTTCGAACTGACCGAAAGGTTGAAAGAGTTGAACTGCCATAACCGGATTTCGGAAGTGATGAGCAACCCAGCACTTTCAATTGACGAGGTGTTTAATCAGATAGTACACCTGATTCCCGGGGGATGGCAGTTTCCCGACATCACCGGGGCATTTATCCGGATTCGTGACAGGGTTTATCAAACAAACAATTATGAACCAGGCATTCACTTTCTTCATCAGGATGTAAAAACCGGTGACCAGGTAATCGGGCACATTGAAGTAAGCATCCCCGATGATCAATTGCCGGATGCCACCAGAATATTTTTGCCTGAGGAATCGGATTTGCTGATTTCAATATCTGAAAGACTGGGTAATTTCATTGATAAAAAATCAACCGAAGATAAACTAATTGAAAGCGCGAGGAAGTTCCGCACCATTACCGAGCAAACCGGCGACTTTATCGGAATCGCCGATCAGAATGGCATCATAACCTATGCTTCTCCGGCTTCTGCCTCGATTTTTCTTCTCCCCCCGGAAGATATGGCTGGCAGGAGTTTCATCGAATTTATCACTGAAGCTGATACAGCGAAAGGAATCCAGGCATTCCGGCAATGTTTTGAGGGTGAGGGTCAGGTAAACAATGTTGAAGTTCGGTTAAAACGCAGCGACGGGTCGGAGTTTTTCAGCGAGTTGAACGCATCACAATTCAATACGGAAACAGAACAGGGAACCCTGGTAGTTATCCGCGACATCACCGAACGTAAACAAACCGAAAAGGAAATCCACGAACTTACCGCAAGCCTTGAGAATAAAGTAAAAGAACGGACGAAACAGCTTCAGGACGTCAATGAAAGGCTTGAAACAGATATTGAAAAACGGAAGAAGACCGAAGGTGAACTAAGGTGGAATCAATCGTTGCTCCAAATGATGGCTACCTCTTCGCCCCTGGGGTTCCTGGTGGTTGACAACCGCACCGATGAAATCCTCTATTTCAATCACCGCTTCTGTCAAATATGGAACATCCGGCACATTGAAGATCAGATGCAACGGGGTGAACTCAAAAATAACGACATTATTCCGTATTGTCTGCCTGTTCTGGCCGACATCCCTGCTTTTGCCGAATCGTGCAAACCGTTGCAGTATGAAGGCAACCGTGTGGTACTTGAAGACGAAATTCCATTTACTGAAAACAGGATCATCCGGCGTTTTACAACACAAATACGCGGGGCAGATGATGAATACTACGGCCGTTTTTATATTTTTGAGGATATCAGTGCCCGGAAGCAGACAGAGGAGGCACTTCGTGAGAGTGAGAAACGGTTTTCACTTTTTATGGATTATTTACCCGCAGTGGTGTTTTTAAAGGACCATCAAGGCCGAACCCTGTTTATTAACAAATACATGGATCGTGCCTTTGGCGCTTCTTCCTGGATGGGAAAAACCATGTTGGAGGTATTTCCGGGTGAATTAGGTGAAAGACTCATGATGGATGACCTCAATTCAATGAAGCTGGGTTACCAGAAGATTGAAGAAAGCCTGACACAACTCGACGGAAAATTACACCATTATGAAACACAAAAATTTATTATCGGGAAAATGGGGCATGAACCTTTACTGGGTGGCATCTCCCTGGATATTACCGAACGTAAAAATGCAGAAACTGAAATCATTAAATCACGGGATGCCGCAAACCGGGCCAATCTTGCCAAGAGCGAATTTCTATCACGCATGAGCCATGAATTGCGCACACCCATGAATTCGATTCTCGGCTTTGCCCAGCTATTGCATATGGGGGAACTCAACCCAAAAGAAAAGAAGGGCGTCAATCATATTTTAAACAGCGGAAAACATTTACTTGGTCTGATTGACGAGGTACTCGA
>CAZVNF010000091.1:0-1152 GCA_964628215.1 uncultured Draconibacterium sp. | reverse complement strand
ATGACATCCCAAAACTTTTCGTACCCTTCGAAAGGATCGGTTCCGAAAAAACCCTCACTGAAGGTACCGGTCTTGGGCTGGCTGTAGTGAAAAAAATCATGGATGCCATGGGAGGAAGCGTGGGTGTTGACAGTATTGCCGGTGAAGGAAGCACATTCTGGATTGATCTGCCGGCAACCGACAGCAGGATGAGCTGGAATACTCAGCAGGAAAACAATGTAAAAATGACCGCAGAGCTTGTCATTGCTAATAATGAGATTGCATATCAGAATGAAGAAAAAGCTAAACGGGCAGCAGAGCTTGTAATTCTGAAAAAAGAGTATTCCATAAATACGGGGAAAATCATCCCCGAAAAGACCGTGACCCTTTTGTATATCGAAGACAATATTCAGAATGCCCAGCTGGTGGAAGAAATTATCAGGAATTTCCGGCCGGAAATGCAGCTGATCGCCTCCATTTACGGAAGCACGGCGGTTAACCAGGCAAAAGAAATCCTTCCTGATTTAATCATGCTCGATCTCGATTTACCCGATATGGATGGCATTGAAGTATTGGCACGGCTCCAGGCAGAAGATATCACAAAATCGATCCCGGTGGTCATCGTATCAGCAGATGCCACACAGCACCAGATAGATAAATTAATCACAGCCGGCGCAAAAGATTATTTAACCAAGCCCCTTGATGTCAATCTTTTTTTAAAGGTTGTGGATGAATGGGTTAAGAGGAGCATGTGACTCTCCGGGCATGATGCATTTATTAACATATATTTAACAGGCGGGCCGGCAATCGCTGCTTCAAATTGAAGTATTTTTGTCATCTTATGAAAAGTAACCGGAAAATAACTTTTGGAATACTTATTACCCTGACAGTACTCTGCTGTTTCGGAGCGCATGCATATTCAATACCCGGCGTACCGTTTTTCGCGATAGAATTATCCACAGGTTCAAATCATGGTGAAGGCAGTTTCAGTTCCGATATTGATTCATTTGAAGACGATCAGAATTATCATGTTATTGAAACCAGTTCCGTTGTGGAGCCTGTATCTCAAATACCAGTTCCCCGTAACTACTTTTTGATTAACAAATTCTTCCTTTCCTTCTGGCAACCGCCAAAGATTTCCTAGATTTTTTTACAATTCCTTATTTCAGGCAA
>CAZVNF010000090.1:0-15531 GCA_964628215.1 uncultured Draconibacterium sp. | reverse complement strand
GCTACCTCGCTACCTCGCTACCTCGCTACCTCGCTACCTCGCTACCTCGCTACCTACATCTGATAATACTGATATCCATATTCAATCGGGTTTATCCCCATCACCGGGATCTGCGCTTCGTTGAACATAAGTTTTTCATCCCAGCCGGAAAGGGTGAATCCGGCCACGTCAACGGCAGGCCTGGTCATTATCATTATTAAATCGGCATGCTGGGCAACGCTGTATGAAATTACCTGATCAGCAAACCCGGCTGATCTGGCTGCTGTTGTAATGGAATAGGTTACATTTTCAGCATCGAAAACCGAGGTGATCTGTTTTGTGATAATAGCAAGAGAGGTACGTCGTGCAGTGTCTTTTTCCGGGGAAAGGTAAATGTGCAGTTTCGCATTAAATAATTTAGCGATCATTTTGGCCCACTGCACTGCCTGGCGTGGTTCAAGGTCGTTACTTAGCGGGAAAACGATGTTTCTATAACCTGATTTGAACGAGCGTTTTTGAACAACGATGACAGGAATTGTGGATTCTTCCACGACTTTCATCGCATAGCTGCCAAATACGTGCTGCAATCCCTTTTTTCCATGGGTGCCAAGCACCATCAGGTTGGCTTTAATTTCCCGGGCTACGGTATTGATAGTTGAAAAAATCGAACCTTCCACGGCCATGGTATCGATTTCAACTTCAT
Organism: uncultured Draconibacterium sp.; assembly: GCA_964628215.1. GTDB lineage: Bacteria > Bacteroidota > Bacteroidia > Bacteroidales > FEN-979 > CAIVAT01. The sequence continues at coordinate 14,849 of CAZVNF010000090.1, read as the reverse complement.
ACTTCTTTGAATAATATTTTTTATACTCTTTTAGCCGAACTTCAATATAATCAATCCCGACATTTTTCTTTTTCAGCTCTGATTTGGTTTCTTTATTGATGATATGCAGAATAAAAACCTTATAACCTAAAAATTTTGCCAGTTTTACGCCGTGAGAAACTGCGTTGCCGCATACCTCAGAGAAATCAGTTGGGATAAGTACAGTATTGCTATACTTGGTCTCCTTTGTTGGGTTTGACATAAAGAAAGTAGTTTATGATTTGTGATTGACGATTTATAATATAATCCTGCTTTGAGATACCAGCATTTTTATTTCTTCAAGATGGTTAATCTTTTTTTTATCACGAAGAAAAATGGCTGATTTTGTAAAGTATTGATGATCAGTGAGAAATTTTATTTGTATGTCAAACCACTCCACAAGGTTCATATCCTTGACCTGATTGGACTGCCATTCGAGTTTTAATTTGAAGGAATTTACAAAAAAATCATCACGGCCAAGGTAATCCAGATCAGCATCGCAGATAATTTGTTCATAATGGTTATATGGGCGCTGAGGCAACTTCGTCACCATGATCAGGTTTTCAATTTCATTGATTTCCGAATTGCCGAATCCGAAAACCGGTAATGTTTGTTTCGCAATGACAACCGAAGCGGATTCGTGATCCTGATATTGTACCAGCATGCCTGCATCATGGAATGCAGCGGCTGTTTCGAGCAGAATTTTCGATCCGGACTCAATGTTTTCAGAATCAGCCAGCCGCCTTGTGGCTTCAAGAACGTCAAGTGTGTGTTCCACGCTATGATAGCAAAGGGAAGGCTTAAGTTCCTGTCGCAGGCGGTGAATAATATGACCGATGGCTCCGTTGAAATCCATGCCGTATTTTTATTTTGTAAAAATATAAAAAATTACTTGACGGGGCGTGGATTTTATGTATGAAGGTGCTGAATTTAGCTGATGGTTTTTAGCTGATGAATGGTATAAACCGGATCGGGAGAAGCGAAAATAGTATTTCCTGCCACGAGTATATCTACCCCTGCCCTGACGAGCAGAGGGGCATTATTCAGGTCGATTCCCCCATCCACTTCAATCAGGGTTTTAAGTTTGTTCGACCCGATCATTTGTTTCAATCCGGCAATTTTCTGAAGAGTGCCCGGCATAAATGACTGGCCGCCAAAACCGGGGTTTACCGACATGAGCAAAACCATATCGGCTTCGTGAATCACTTCGTACAGAACATCAACCGGAGTGCCGGGGTTTATAACGATCCCAGCTTTGGCATTCAATTTTCTGATGGATCTCAGTGTTTCAACCGGGTGTTTGCAGGCTTCCATGTGAATACTGATAATATCCGCACCGGCTTTTTTAAACCGGTCGATATACCGGTCGGGATCAACAATCATTAAATGCACATCGAGGACCTTGTGCGTTGTCTTCCTGATCATTTCTATGATGCTGAATCCAAATGAAATATTGGGAACAAACAATCCATCCATCACATCCAGATGAAACCAGTCGGCTTCACTCTGATTCAGCATGGCAATATCCTTCTCCAGGTTCAGAAAATTCGCTGACAACAGAGAAGGGGCAACCAGATGTTTCATTAAATAATTATCCCAGATAGGTTTTCAGAATTTTGCTCCGGGAGGTGTGTTTCAGACGCCGGATGGCTTTTTCCTTTATCTGGCGTACCCTTTCGCGGGTTAGGTCGAATTTTTCACCTATCTCTTCCAGGGTCATCGGATGGCTGCCATTGAGTCCGAAATAGAGCCTGATTACATCGGCTTCCCGTTGGGTGAGTGTGGAAACTGCCCGTTCAATCTCTTTTTTCAGGGATTCGTATAACAGGCCGTTGTCAGGGGTGGTATTTTCCTCACTGCGCAACACATCGTACATGGTGTTGTCTTCGTCCTGTATCAATGGAGCATCCATGGATACATGCCGGCCTGAATTGCGCATGGATTCCTTAACCTCATTTTCGGATACTTCAAGCAATAAGGCAATTTCGCCCGCGTTGGGTTCCCGCTCGTACTTTTGTTCGAGCTGGGCGTATGCCTTGTTGATTTTGTTGATCGAGCCGATTTTATTCAATGGCAGGCGAACAATGCGCGACTGTTCGGCAAGTGCCTGGAGAATTGACTGGCGGATCCACCATACTGCATAGGAAATGAATTTAAAACCGCGGGTTTCGTCAAATCTTTGTGCAGCTTTGATTAGTCCGAGGTTGCCTTCATTGATTAAATCAGGCAGGCTAAGTCCTTGGTTCTGATACTGTTTTGAAACAGAAACCACGAAACGCAGGTTGGCCTTTGTGAGTTTTTCCAGGGCAGCCATGTCACCCTGCTTGATACGCTGGGCAAGTGATACCTCCTCATCAGCGGTGATCAGTTCAACTTTGCCGATCTCCTGGAGGTATTTGTCCAGTGATGCGGTTTCACGATTGGTAACCTGTTTCGTAATTTTTAACTGCCTCATGCGAACCAATTTTTTATGACCGTTGATATGGGTCGGTTGTACGTAAAAATTGATGATAGGTTACATAGGTTACCTTCTCGGCCCGCGATAATCGCCTCCGCGACGGTCGCCCCCACGGTCGCCCCCACGGTCATTTCCGCGGTCGTTACCACGATCGGGACGGTCTGTACGTGGTTCGGATTTTCTTTCAACGTAGCCTTCCGGTTTAGGAAGCAATGCTTTGCGTGATAGCTTGAGTTTCCCGGTTTTAGAGTCAACTTCGATCAGTTTGACTTCAATTTCGTCGCCAACCTTGAGTGCATCTTCCACCTTTTCCAGGCGGGTCCAGTCAATTTCAGAAATGTGCAGCAAACCATCCTGGTTGGGAAGTATTTCAACAAAAGCTCCAAAAGACTGAATGTTCTTCACTTTTCCTTTGTAAATCTCGCCAACTTCAGCAACAGATGCAATTCGCTTGATCTTTTCGATCACTTTATCACGGGCTTCCATGTTGTCGGCTACAATATCGACGATGCCAAATTCTCCAACTTCTTCGATAACAATCGTGGTGCCTGTTTCACGTTGCATTTCCTGAATAACTTTTCCACCGGGGCCAATGATTGCTCCGATAAACTCTTTAGGAACCTTCATCTGGAAGATACGGGGTACAAAAGGTTTAAAATCAGCACGTGGTTCTGAAATGGTTTTTTCCATTTCACCAAGGATATGGAGGCGTCCCTGGCGGGCCTGGATCAATGCCTCACGGAGAATATCGAAAGACAAACCATCTACCTTGATGTCCATCTGGCAGGCTGTTATTCCGTCACGGGTACCGCAAACTTTGAAATCCATATCGCCGAGGTGGTCTTCATCACCAAGAATGTCGGATAATACAACATAGCGCTTATTGTCGGTAATAAGTCCCATGGCAATGCCGGAAACGGGCTTAACAACCTTGATACCTGCATCCATAAGAGCTAAGGTTCCTGCACAGACTGTGGCCATGGATGAACTTCCGTTTGACTCGAGGATGTCGGAAACAATGCGAATGGTATATAAATTATCTGCTCCCTGGGGAATCATGTTTTTAAGTGCACGAAGTGCGAGGTTGCCATGACCTATTTCACGACGACCGGTGCTGCGGATTGGCTTGACCTCCCCGGTTGCAAACGATGGGAAGTTATAATGCAGGATGAAATTCACTTTTCCTTCAATGATGGCACCGTCGATTGCCTGCTGATCAAGTTTGGTTCCAAGGGTCACTGTAGTGAGTGACTGGGTTTCACCACGGGTGAAAATAGCTGATCCATGTGCAGCCGGTAAATAATTAATTTCTGACCAGATCGGGCGGATTTCATCGAGTTTGCGACCGTCCAGCCTTTTGCGGTTGTCCATGGTTGCGTTACGGATGGCATCTTTTTCAACCTCATGATAATAACGGCCGATAAGATTTTTATTTGCCTCTTTTTCCTCGTCCGTCAAGGTAGCAACAAATTCAGCCTTAATAGCTTCGATAATGGTTTTACGTTCATGCTTGTTGGCATTTCCGCTGGTGGCCATTTCATACACCTTCTGATAGGTGGCTGTTCTGACTTTTTCCTTGAATTCGGGATTGTTTGTTTCGTGGCAATAGACCCTTTTTACCTTGGATTTTTCAATCAGGGAAGCCAGTTCAAGTTGTACGTTACATTGGTCCTTAATGGCTTCATGCGCGACCCGGATGGCCTCTATCATGTCGTCTTCCGACACTTCCTTCATTTCTCCCTCCACCATCATGATGTTATCAATGGAGGCCGCTACGATGATATCAATATCGGCATTCGCCAGGATATCAATATTGGGGTTGATGACGAATTGCCCGTCAATTCTTGCAACTCTGACCTCTGAGATGGGACCATTAAAAGGAATATCACTGACTGCAAGGGCTGCAGAAGCGGCGAGACAGGCCAAAGCATCGGGCAGAACATTTTTGTCAGCAGAAATCAGTGTAACAATCACTTGAACTTCAGCATGGTAATCATCAGGGAAAAGGGGGCGGAGAGCCCGGTCAATCAATCGGGAGATGAGAATTTCATAGTCGGAAGGACGTGCTTCCCGCTTGAAAAAGCCGCCGGGAAACCTGCCGGCTGCTGCATATTTTTCACGATATTCAACCGACAATGGCATGAAATCCACATTTTCCTTGGCTTCCTGATTTGCAACTACCGTGGCTAAAATCATGGTATCGCCCATCTTAACGACTACAGACCCATCGGCCTGCTTGGCTAATTTGCCGGTTTCGATTGAAATTTCCCGGCCATCTGCCAGGGTAAATGATTTTGTTATTCCATTCATGTTTGGTCTCTTTCAGATATTAAAAGAGGCAATTATCACATTGCCTCTTTCTTGATTTATAAAGAAAATAGTTAATTTATTTACGGATACCGAGTTTTTTAATGATATCACGATAACGCTGAATTTCTTTGCCTTTCAGATAATCAAGCAGTTTCCTGCGTTTACCTACCATGATCACCAGTGAACGTTCGGTCACCATGTCTTTCTTATTGATCTTCAGATGTTCGGTAAGATGCTGAATTTTCATGGTGAACAGGGCTACCTGTGCTTCGGTTGAGCCGCTGTCGAATTCTGATTTTCCGTGTTCCAGGAATGCTTTCTTTTTTACTTCTGGTGCTAAATTCATTGTGGTACGTGTTGTTTCTGATTAACTTAATAGGCCTTTTAAACGGGCTGCAAAATTATGTATTTCTTTTGATATTACCAAATAATTCTTATTCAGTATTATAATCAGGAAAGGGGGAAAATGTATGATTTTGAGTAATCCCCTGCAAAGGTAATGAATTTCAGGACACTAAAAATCAGGTATTATAGAAAATTTCTCCGACGGGTTCAAAGTCAAAGATGAAATGGTGCAATCGCCAGGGTAAAAGCAGAAGCAGTCAAAGAGAAAACTCCCCCTGACCAGGAAAAAAAAGATGCTATTTAAGATCTGTAATTTTTGCTTCCTCCATAATTACCTCATAGGAATAGCCTGACCCGAAATCTTTATTCAGGGCAATAACTCCTTTGAATGTAACATTCTGACCAACCACCACACTGTCAGTTGTGGTGACGGTAAGGTCAAATTTTCCCGATTCTTCAGTTCCATCCTGGATATGAACCCAGTTTTTATTCATGATCTGTGGGTTGTATTTTACAGCAACACCCCGAATGATCACCGTTTTCCCGCTATAGTTTCCCGGGTTTTTATAGATATCTGCAATAGATGTCCCGCCTTTCGGGATGTCAACTGATATCTCTGACCATTTTTTAATTTCAGCTTTTTGAGGAGTCATTGCCTGCTGGGATTTATTCTCGGCGAACAATTTGTCGGTGGGATCCTGTACAAAGAAAACAGAAGGAAATGTACGCCCAAGTTCTTTACTTACGAAATCTTTCATTTCATATGCCTGTTTGTAATAAACAGAATCCCCTGGTTTGGAATCGCGTCTTACAACGGCAATCCAGAATTTCTTTTCATTTTCTTCAACCTGCAGATATGTGTAATTAGATGTTTGAATAACTTCGACCACACTTACACCATGTGTGCCTTCGGGTAAAACTCTTGCTTTGTCTTTCCCATCACTCCGGTAGCAGGTTGTTACGATAAAAAATGCGCCAAGAACAACCAAAACGATGATAACTATAAGTTTGCTTCTGTTCATATACTGAATTATTTTCTAAGTTAGGGTGATTTTTTCAGGGGGCAAAGATATTAAAATATGCGGATTAATCAACAAATCCAGTAACGGCGGGGAGTAGGGGTTTGTTTTAAAATCGCTGTGTGATGTTGATATACAGTCGGTTAAACATCGAAGAATTGTCGAAGGTGCCCTCGTAATATAGGCCGCATGACAGCTTCTTTAAAATCCTCCAGGTCAAATTCGCTTCACCCATGTTTTGAATCAGCTTCGTTTCACCACTGTAAAATTTATATCTCACATGCCGGTAATCCAAACCTCCTGAGAGTTTACCCGGTACCAGGTCGCGGGAAATTCCAAGGCCATAGATTTGTCCGGACATATAACTAGTTTCAAGAAGGGTGGCCGACAGGGTGGCTGCGACCTTCAGACCAGGTATGTTGCTGTACGTCAAATACCCATAAAGATTTTTTGAAGCCCTTGGATCATTTTTACTATCCCTGTAACCTGCATTTATCCCGATGGATAATAATTTAGCAGGCTGATAGTTGATTTGAAAAATAAAGCCATTAACGGTGGCCGCTTCCAGTAACCTGTCTACATAGGATTTATAGGTTTCGTAATAAATAACGTTTTGCCGTGAACTGTATGAAATACTGAGTGACAATTGCCTGACGGGCCTGTATCTGAGAGATAAGTAAAGGTTGGACAACCTGGGGGAATTGTCCTGTTTATAGGTGGTATCGTATAGTACGGTATCAACGGTATTCATGGTTTGTTTGTAAAGATCAACCTCCATCGATCCGAAAAAATATAAATTACGCACAAGTGCATTTGTATGCTGCAGGTAAGCAAACCTGCGATCAGTTTTCCCGGTATTCATCTGGTCAATCAGGGCGACGGTGGTTTGCATGCTTCCATGTTTGCCCTTCAGGTCATGACCAAGGTACGCGCCAAACTGAAAGAGATTCGGATTAAAACTGTAATTCTTGTAATCAGGCCGGGTCCCTCCGAATGCACCGAGGGTAAATGCACCTGTTCTCAGTTCATATTGCAAGCCATCAATGGCCCCGGCATTCGATATACGGGGGTTGATCTTTCTGCCCAGCCATAATTGATTATGCTTGTTAAATTCATAATTAACCGAAAGGCTGTATACCCTCAATCCATTAAAAATGTCGCTTTGAACCGAGTTCCAGTCACCAAGTTTATGTGCAAAGGATATATAGGTTTCTGCCGATAGTTTGGTGTTCCCAATGTTTTGCATCAACATTGAAAAAGTATATTTCATCCGCTGGGAATTGGCTGAAACATCAGAAAAATTAAGGTACGAGGCGACAGAGATATTCCCGGTAACAATCTGTGTTCGTTTTTTTGGTTGTTCCTTCTTTACTTGTGCAGTGTCCTGACTTGCCGCTATTGAAGGTGTAGTCGTAACTGCCGGACTGTTGACAATGTTCTCTGTGTTTTGTGCTATGCGTTTTGAAAAAACCATGTCCCCAACCGCTAATTTATTATCTGAAATGGGGATGCAAACACATGAAATTGAAGAAATTTCCTTAACTGTGACCGCCGGAATAAGAATGTTCTGCCGGTTGAAAAACAAGGTGTCTCCCGGCTTGATGTTTTCAGTGGAAGAAAATTTTATATAAACATTTTGGGTTGTCACATAGGATACTTTTCCCATAGTGTTTTCATCAAAGGTCTGACTCACCAGAACCGTTCCGGAAAGAATAAACAGCATTGTCAGAAGCACGTTTTTCATAGCAGTTTCTTTACTCTTTTCGATCGATTATGTTCATCATTTTACCCCCATCCCCTTTGGGATGGCAGTTGTAACAGGCGGCGCTGTTATATGAGTAACCACTTATCCCCTGGTGTTTATTATTCATCGATGATTGCGGGTGGCATGAGGTAGTGCAGGTGAATACTGAATAATTGGATGCATTGGTATGACAATCTGCACATGTATTCCATTCACCGTTATGCTTGCCGGAATATATCGGGAAATATTGAACATCGTGATTCCAGTTTGCCGGAGACCAGGCTGTTTGTGTATGGCAATCAGCACAGGTAGTCGGGAACTGTGCTGCCGCATGACCAGGGTTGTTTGTCTGGTTATAGTTTGTAAGATGGCAGCCAACGCAAGTATTGGGCGTTGAATTGTAATTCCCGTTATGGCACGTAATGCAAGACTCAGCAATATGAGCCCCCGCCAGTACATAATAATTGTTGTGTATCGGGAAAGTAGCCGGGGCCCAATCTGGGTTCGTGGTATGGCAGGTGTTACAAGTGGTCGGGTAATTGCCTGCCACATGATTCGGGTTCAGAGAAGTATTATAATTGGGCATATGGCATCCATCGCAGGTATTGGGTGTGTTTACATAGCTTCCCTGATGACAGGCAAAGCAATTGCCGGCAATGGAGGCATGGGCTCCTGTAAGGGGATAAGAAATGTTATGGTCAAAAGTGGACGGTGACCATCCAACCGGTGAGTGGCAGGTTTCGCAGGTTGTGGGAAAGTTTGAAGTGATGTGATTCGGGTTCGTTGACTGATTGTATTTTTCCGCATGGCAGCCATAGCAGTCTTTGGAAGTGTTGTTGTAGTTTCCCTGATGGCATTTAGCACAATCATTTGCTATTGGAATATGTGCCCCGGCAAGAATGTAATAATTATTGTGAATGGCGAATGTTGCCGGTTTCCAGGTTGGCTGGGTTGTATGGCAGGTGGCACAGTCGGTAGGGATGTTGCTTGAAACATGATTTGGATTGGCCGACTGCGTGAAATTTTGTGTATGGCAGCTATAGCAATCACTTGAAGTTCCGGCATAGCCATTCGTATGACATTTAATACACTCTGTATTCGTATGAGCACCTGTAAGGGGAAATGGGGATGAATTGTGATTGAATGATCCTTCGGCATCTCCTCGCGGATGGCAGGCGAAACAGGCAGGACTGTTGTATTCATATCCCTGCACATCATTGTGCTCGCCGTTCATGTCGGGTTGGTTATGTTCATGGCAATCGATGCAGGTGAACTGGGTGTAACTTGCAGGATTGGTGTGACAATCGGTGCATGTGCTCCATTCTCCATTGTGTTTCCCTGAATATATCGGAAAGGATTTTGAATCATGCTGCGTGTATTCAGCTGGTTTCCACCCCGGATTTGTGGTATGGCAATCATTGCAGGTAGTTGAAAAACCGATGGAGTTGTGGTTTGGATTTGTTGTGCCATTGTAGTTTGACTCATGACACGAAATACAAGCAGGAGAGGTGCTTGTGTAGTCGGGTGTTTTATGACATTCCTGGCAATTGTTGATGTCGTGTCCGCCGGTAAGTGGGAAAAAATTGTGGTTGATCCCGGCGCCAGACCACGAAGTGGCTGTCATATTATGGCATTCCACGCAGTTTGTGGAATAATTACCTGTGCTATGGTTCGGATTGGTAGTGGCGTTGTAATCATCCTGATGACAATCAACACATTCTACTCCAAGTGGTTCGAAATTAAGCAGGGAGGGTGATGCATTTGTATGGCAGGCGTAACAGTCAGCGGATAGATGGGCTCCCACCAGCGGGAAACGGCTTCGCTGGTGAATTTCTGTAATATTGTTTACGACCCAGGAATTCGGTGTGTGGCACCTTGCGCAGTCAGGTCCGACTGTTTGACTGTGCATATCGGTATGGCAGGAGATGCATTCGGTCTCAGCTTTGGCAAATTCCAGCGAGGTATGACAAAGTTTGCAATTCACGGCCTGGTGTTGTCCAACAAGTTTGAATTTGGTCGTATTATGATTAAACGACAGTGTTTTGATATCAATTGTCCACCCGGTGGTGTTGTGGCAATCCATGCAGTTTACCTCAAAACCCACGCCGTGAGGCGATGATTGGGAAAACAGGCTTAATGAAATTACCAATGACAGAATTAATGATGACAGTTTTCGCATTTGAATTCTTTTATTTTGTAAAGTACAAAAGCAATATCCTTATCCTGTTTAACTTTATGGCATTTGATACACGCAACATTTATGTGTTTCCCGTCCAGGGGGAAAAGCGTTTTGCTGTGATCAAATTTTGAGGCAGGCTTGAATTTTTCGAGATCATGGCAACGGGTACAATCAGTAACTCCGTTGTTTTCAAATTGTTTTGAGTGAATATCGGTATGACAACCGGTGCAAGTGGCAGAGGTTCCCTGAAATTGCTGGTTAACAACACCATTTACTTTCCTGAAATGACAATCCCGGCAGGTTTTCTTTGCATGCGCACCAGTGAGGTCGAAGTTGGTTTTCTTATGATCAAAAATAACGGAGTTCCATTTGTTCTCTGAATGGCAGCTTGTGCAATTAGCTTCGGGGTAATACTTTTCACTAATGAAAGTCTGATGTATGTCTTTGTGACAATCAACACATTGTTTGCCAATATCTTTGAAATGCCAGGTTGTATCTGTTATACTAATTTGTTTTTTATGACAGGCAAAACAAGGTGTTGCCAGATGGGCTCCTTTTAACTGAAAAACACCTGCATTGTGCTGCTCAATAGTATAAGTGAATTCAGAAAATCCATTTACCGTATGACATTGGGAGCAATCAGGAGATACTCCTTGCCGGGCAAATTGATTGTTATGGTAATCTTTATGGCAATCAGAGCAGTTGGCATATTTTAGTGCATTGGTCAGTTTTGTTTTATGGCAGGAAATACATGTAACCTTCTGATGCTTACCTTCGAGTTTGAAATCAGTTTTATTGTGGTCGAAATTCTGTACCCCCCTGATCACACTGAAAGACTGTTCACTGTGGCATTGCGAGCAATTTGGCCCGAATTTATTGTTGTGAACATCCTTGTGGCAACTGGAACAATTATCATATTTTATCCCTTTGAATTCCTGGAATTTCTGGCCGTTCAGGGTCGTGACTTTGTGACATGAAATACAGAGCACTCCCTGGTGTTTGCCGGCCAGTTTAAATTTGGCATTTGCATGAGTGAATTTGGTTGCTGGTTTAAAGGCTTCAGCATCATGACAATCGGTGCAGGTGGCGGCAAGTGTTTTCTGATGGTAATCCGCATGACAGGTCAGGCAGGCAGGGTTCAGACCAAGGTAGGTGAATTTTTTCTTTTTGATTTTTTGATCTGTAATATGTTCAGGTTTGTGACAGTCGATGCATTTTTTCTTCAGATGAGCGCCGGTTAGTTTAAACCCGGCCAGGTCATGATTAAATTTTTCTTTATCAAAACGGACGATTTGAAAATTCAGGCCATGATGATCGCTGTGGCAGGTTACACACTCTTTGCCTTTTATTGTGGATGATGCATGAAACCCTTTTTGAGCATCAATGCGGGATTTAAGTTCGGTATGACAGTCGAGGCATTTTTGATTTGAAACTTTTTTCCCGAGGATGTGGCATTTGGTACAGTTTGAAATCCCTTCAAGATGGGAATGGGCTTTGGACAATTCTCCCGGGGAAATTTGAGAATAGCTATTAAAGTATGCAACAAATACAAGTACTACGAAAATTATAAAACCACCTGATCTGAAATTCATATGTTGTTGTTTACTGGTAAATCAGGAAATCTGTTACCCCCTGATTTAATAATACTATTAGGGTGTTATTTGTGTTTTAAGACTGCTTCGCCAAATTTTTTGGTAATATTTATGCCGATTTTCTGTAAAAACTGTGTAGGCAGTTCACCCCCGGCAAATATGTATACAAGATCGTTTTTTATGACCACCTCTTTCTGTTCAGTTCCGGATGCAATAACCACTGAATCTTTGTCAATTCTTACCGGGCTCGTATTGAACATTACTTCAAGCTGCCGTTTGAAAATCGCATCCTTTATCTTCTCACTGTTTTTTGGTTTTAACCTGCTGAAAACATCGCTGCGGTAGGTAAGGGTTACCTTGTTCTGACCGGCCAACAGCAAAGCTGACTCAATGGCAGAGTCGCCACCTCCCACAACCATGATATCCTTTCCTTGTATTCCCTCTGCCTCTAGAAGTCTGTATGCCACTTTTTCCATCATCTCTCCGGGGATGCCGAGTTTACGTGGGGTGCCCCTGCGGCCTATCGCCAGTAGTACAGCGCCTGAAGTGATTATCTCTCCGGTAATTGTTTCCAATTTGAAACAACCGTTTTCGGGGGTGATGGCTTCCACTTTCGAATTTTCTTTGATAGAAATGGCGTTTTTGGATAAGACACTGGTCCAGAATTCAAGCAATTCCGTCTTGCTTGTTTCCGACAGTTTGATCTTACCATGAAGGGGCACATCCATGGGGGATGTCATTACTATTTTTGACCTTGGAAATGTAAATACAGTGCCCCCCAGGGTGTCCTGTTCAAGCGTAAGGAATTTGAGGTTATGCTTTTTGGCACTGAGAGATGCTGCAATTCCTGCAGGGCCGGCTCCTACAATTACCAGATCGTAGGCGGCTTTATTATTTTTACCAAGGTACTTAACAATATTGTCAACTGCCTGTTTGCCCTGTTCCACTGCATTTTTGATCAGGCCCATGCCTCCCAGTTCCCCGGCAATAAAGATTCCCGGAACATTTGTTTCGAAATTCTGATTTACATGAGGTAATTCCACGCCCCGTTTCTCGGTGCCTATGCACAGGGTGATAGCCTGGGTAGGGCAGGCATGGAAGCAGGCACCATGTCCGACACAATGCGACGCGTTGATGGTTGTTGCCTTGCCATTTCTGATTCCAAGGATGTCTTTTTCAGGGCAGGCAGCGATACATGCCCCTGTTCTGATACAACTGCCTTCATCAACAACAGGGTGTAATGAAACAGGTTCGTACATGCCGTCGAGTTTAGCCTGTACAATTTTTTCTTCAACTTGTTTCGATTCCCGCCGTTGCTTTCGGAGGTATATAAAAACCACAATCAGGCATAGGATGATTGCAACAGAATAAGCGGCAATTTCTTCGAAGAGTATTTCCATAGTTAAAAAATCCAGCGATAACCAAATACGATCGTAACTGCAACATGAATAATCATAATGATCAGCATCACAAGTGCAAAAGGCAGGTGAGCGACATGCCAGTATTTGAACAGGTTTTGCATGATTACAAGTCTTTCAATCCTTCTGTTCAGTGAAATATCACTTTTCACAAGGTCTAAGACCTGTTTTTGCTGAGCTTTGGTAATTTTGTTTCGCCTGAGAACTTTTTTTACGTTGCGAAATGTCTTCCTGTCATCGCTGTATTTTCTGAAATACCTTACCAGGAAGTTATTATGATATAGTTCGACTTTCTTTTTGGTAGAATCAACTATGACATTGTAGCTTTCTTCATCAAGGGTAACCAGTTTGTGAATTTCATCTCCGATGCTGTTTTTTAGTTCCCTTACTTCATTTAAACTCAATTCCCGCCCTTCTATTGTACGGGGGATTTGAATATAAATGAAACGGCCGATGATTCCGCTCACAAAAACGGCGACCATGCTCCAGAAACTGATAGCTACCACACCGCCGAATTTGAAGGATGTGTGATAAAGGACCAGGATGGGACCCAGGGAACACAGGAAAATGTGAAATTCGAGCCAGTGTTTCAGAATGCCTATTCTGCCCAGCACCCTGAAACGTTTGCGCGCCATGTAAACGGATACTCCTATGATCATAAGCAAGGATCCGATAATGCCGAATCCATGGCCAATAAACCCACTGGGTTTCAGGTTTGTATGATCGGGATGAAAAAACCGGTCTTCGATGCCCAGTCTGTAATACGGGAAACCAATATTGGCAATGACAATCAAAACGGCGAGTACGATCGCAGATAATATGAAAATATATGTAAAATGCGCAATTTTTGACATTGTTTCAGAGTCAGGGAGATTTAAGGGCTAAGGAATATGAATGGTTTCTCTAGGCAAAATTAAGCAATCGCTTGCAAAATTCCACACGCGTCAACAATTGAGAATGATTCTAAATATTTGAAATTAAGAATTTAAGCTACGAGAAGTAAAGATTTGATAGGATAATTCTGCCTGGTTGATCAGCATCCGTTCGCCATTTTTTATCCGGGTGTTCATGGCATGACCGTGTTTTAGAAATTCAGTTTCAGGAGGGTTGTAAGTCAAATCGTATAAAAAATGTTTGGATGACAGATGATTGTAAGGAATTGGCGGAAATTGGTTCGTGTCAGGGAATGTTCCCAACGGGGTTGCATTGATGATTAACAGGTGCCTTTGAATTATTTCCACTGAAAGGTCCTGGTATGAGATGATCCCTTTCCCTTGTTTATTGCGTGAAACGAAGGTAAATGGAATCTTTTTGATATTGAGTGCGCAGGCAATTGCCTTGGCTGCACCACCCGTACCCAGGATTAATGCATCACTTTGCGGGATTGTATCAGTAAGAGTTTGTAAGAACCCCGGGGCATCGGTATTGTATCCGATGGTATTGATGATTCCGTTGGAACGGTTAACCTTGATTGTATTTACTGCGCCAATCGAACGGGCAGTTTCGTCCAGTTCATCAAGATAAGGGATGATTTTTTCTTTATAGGGAATCGTTACGTTCAGTCCGGAAAGGGTGGGAAACCGTCTAAGCAAAGCTTCGAATTCACAGAGATCATGCAACGGAAACAGCCGGTATTCTTTTCCCTTTTCTCCAGTCTTTCTGAATTTTTCATTAAACCACGCCGCCGACCATGAATGACCCAACGGAAAGCCAATCAACCCGAATAATACCTCGCTTTGCTCCATTTCGCCATTTCACTATTTCGC
>CAZVNF010000089.1:0-15541 GCA_964628215.1 uncultured Draconibacterium sp. | reverse complement strand
GAGGCTGAGATAGTCGCACTTGCCGGCAGGTTTGGATTTACCACCATGGAAACAATATTGGAGGTGGCCGGGCTGCCGGTTGAACATAACGCATTTGAAGTCAGAACACAGGATATCAAATCACTATTGACAGGCTCATAGATATATGCCGAACCGGTTGCTCCCGGAATCATTACACTGTTTTTATACCATTGATATGATGGAACTGATCCGCCATTAACGATTGAAGAAGTATAGGTTACCGATGTTCCCGCACATACCGGATTCGCCGAAGGGGTGATTGTGATGCTGACAGGCAAAACCGGATTCACTGTCATGATTTCCAGGTTTGAAACTGCCGGATTTCCAACCGTGCATGTCGCGTTCGAAGTAACTACAGAATATACTTTATCATTGTCAGAAGGAACTAAAGTATAGGTGGCATTTGTTGCACCGGCTACAACCACATCATTCTTATACCACTGATAAACCGGAGAAGATCCCGGGTTTACAACAGAGGAAGTGAAAAGAACCTGGGTTCCTGCACATACCTGGTTTGCAGAGGATGCAATCGTAATGCTCACAGGCAGGTTTGGATTCACGATCATCTCAACCGCATTGGAGATGTCAGGATTTCCCGAAGGGCAGGTTGCATTTGAGGTCAGTAAGCATGTTACCACATCACCATCAGAGGGATTATAAGAGAAGGTGGGGGTGTTTGCCTCCGGAACATCCGTTCCATTTATTTTCCATTGATATTGGGGCAAAGTGCCGCCATTAATAATGGCAGAAGTAAAGGTAACCGAATTCCCGGCGCATACCGCATTGGATGATGGTAAAATATTGATGCTGACTGGTAAAATCGGATTTACCGTCATGATAATCTCATCGGAGCTTGCTGTATTTACTGAAGGACAGGTTGCGTTTGAGACAAGTTCGCAGGTGAGTTTATGTCCTTGCTCAGGAAGATACGAATAGGTTGGATTGGTTGCACCGGTAATAATTACACCATTTAATTTCCATTGATATGATGGTGATGTTCCTCCGTTTTCGATTTCCGAATTGAAGGTAACCGTTGTTCCGGCACAAACCGGGTTGGCTGAAGCTGTGATTACGATGCTGACAGGTAAAACCGGGTTTACGACCATCATAATTGCATTTGAAACAGCAGGGTTTCCTGTTGCGCATAAGGCAGTTGAAGTCACTGAAATCGCGATATAATCACCACTTACAGGTACAAAAGTATAGGAAGAATTGGTCGCTCCCATCACAGGCTGACCGTTCTTGAACCATTGATATAATGGGGCAGACCCACCATTGATGACTAATGCAGTGACTGTAACCGTGGTTCCCGTGCAAACAGGATTCGCGGTAGCAGCGATTGTAACGCTGACCGGTGAAATCGAATTAACGGTCATAATGATCTCATTGGAGGCAGCAGGGTTATCCACAGTACAAATTGCATTCGATGTGAGCGCACATGAAAGCACATCTTTATCTGCCGGAATAGTGGCACAGCTGGAGTTGGTTGCTCCCGGGATATCATTGCCATTCAGCTTCCATTGATACATGGGGGCAGAACTTCCATTAACAACAGTGGATGTAAAGGTTACTGAAGTTCCGGCGCATACAGGGTTGGCTGAAGGCACAATCGAAATACTGACAGGTAAAACAGGATTTACTGTCATGACTACTTCATTTGAGATAGCCGGATTTCCTGTAGTACAGGTTTCGCTTGAGGTAAGTTTGCAGGTTATTTTATTTCCGTTCACCGGAGTATAAGAATAGGAAGTATTCGTTGCACCCGGTATGTTTGTCCCGTTTAATTGCCATTGATACTCCGGGGTTAAACCTCCATTGAAAATATCAGAGGTATAGGTAACCATTATTCCTGAACATACCGGATTTTCAGATGCTGAAATCGATATACTGACCGGCAGAATCTGATTTACAATCATGGGAATCACATTCGATTCAACAGTATTGTCTGATACACAGGTAGCATTTGAAGTCAGTTCACAGGAGATTGAATCATTATTAACCGGTGTACCCACATAGCTGGCATTGCTTGCACCCGTAATATTCGCTCCGTTTAATTTCCACTGGTACACAGGAGATAACCCCCCATTGGTAATATTTGAAGTATAGGTAACAGAAGTTCCGGCGCATACTGGATTCCCGGAAGCGGTTACAGAAATACTGGCATTCACAACTGCATTTACGGTCATGTAAACCTGGTTCGAAGCAGCCGGATTGTTAAATGTACAAGTTTCATTTGAAGTGAGAACACAAGAAATGACATTCCCATTGGCAGGTATATATGAATAGGAAGCCTGGTTTGCCCCTGCAATGTCCGTTCCGTTCAATTTCCATTGATACATGGGTTCAGAACCTCCATTAACGATTTCCGTATTGAATATAACCATCGTGCCTGCGCAAACCGGGTTTGCAGAAGGAACAACCGTGATGCTGACCGGAAGAACCTGATTCACAGCAGCAGTGATGGTGTTTGATGTAACCGTAGTGTTTTCAACACAAGGCCTGTTTGAAATCATCACGCAGCTGATCGAATCGCCATTCTGCGGGGCATACATGTAGCTTGAACCGTTGCTTCCTACATGACTCCCATTTACTGTCCACTGATACAGTGGATTCGTTCCGCCATTTACAGGAACTGCAGTAAAAATAACGGATGTTCCCTGGCATACTGCACCGGCTGGTGTACCAGAAATATTTACACTGGCTACAACAACCGGGTCGACTGTGATAGCAACAGTATTTGTTGCCAGAGATCCTCCACAAGTACCTGTACTGTTTTGCATCTGCCTGTAATAAATTGTTGCTGACGGCGATTCCGGCTGATAATTCAACTGTGTGGCTCCGCTGATATTTATAAAAGAATTATTGTCAAGGGAACTCTGCCATTGATAAACCGGTAAAATGCCATTGGCAGGGGCTATGCCGTTTAACAAAGCCGGAGCCGTACCCGCACAAACCTGTTGGTCGGCACTGATTGAACCTGCAATTAATTGTGGCAAAACCACTACAGAAACCGTATTGGAAGTAGCAGGGTTGCCGAAAACGCAAGCCTCACTGGAGGTAACTTCACAGGTTACATTGTCACCGATGGCAGGTACATGAACAAAAACAGGATTGCTGGCACCTGATGCAATGCCATTCACTTTCCATTGGTAAAACGGGGTTGTGCCCCCATTCACCGCAATTGCAGTGTAAGTTACAGGTGTAGCAACACACACCTGGCTGGCAGATGCTGAAATTGATACACTTACCTCAAGATTTGCATTCACGACCATCGTGATGGGAGTTGAGGAGACCGGGTTTCCGGAAGCACAGGTAACATTGGAAGTCAAAACACAAACCACCACATCCCCTGTCTGTGGAACATAGGTGAAGTTCGGGCTGTTTGTTCCGGCATTCATGCTGTTTACCTTCCACTGATAGTGGGGCGAAGATCCTTCATTTACTGCAGAAGCAGTAAAAGTAACCGGGACTCCTGCGCATACCGGGTTTACTGATGCCGAAACTGAAATACCGACAGGTAAATTTGGATTTACAATCATCACAGCTATGTTCGAATTAACTGAACCTGGTGCAGAACATAATGCGTTAGAAGTCAGCGAACAGGAGATCATGTCGCCGTTTCCGGGCTCGTATGTATAAGTGGAATTGGTTGCCCCGGCTATTACCCCACCGTTTTTATTCCATTGATATAAAGGGGCAGATCCTCCATTTAAAATAGAAGTGGTAAAGGTTACCAGGGTTCCGAAACAAACAGAATTTCCATCAGGGGTGACGATAATGCTTGCAAACAAGACAGGATTCACATGCATCTCTATTGAATCTGCATTTGCAGGGTTTCCTGTAGCACAAGCAGCATTGGACGTAACCTGGCAGGTAACCACATCTCCGTTAAGCGGAATATATGAAAAATGAGGAGTTACCTCCATCTGAGTAATATTGTTGACCTTCCATTCATAAACCGGAGAAGTCCCCCCATTCACAGCAGTGGCAGTATAAGTAACCTGGGTGCCGGCACAAACGGAATTGGCTGAAGCTGAAATTGAAACACTTACAGGCAGCAGTGGATTCACTGTTATAGTGACTGCATTTGATGTGGCCGGATTCCCGGTGGAACAAGTAACACTTGAGGTCAACAGGCATTTTATAACATCATTATTGGCCGGAATGAAGGAAAATGTGTCGCCATTTCCACCCATCACAACTTCATTTACCTTCCATTGATAAACTGGTACTACTCCTCCGTTGACCGGGGTAGCAGTAAAAATCACAGGGGTTCCTGAACAAACATCAGTTGCTGACGATGCAATAGTAACGCTGACAGGAAGTAACGGTAAAACAACCATATCAATCACATTTGACCAGGCATAATTGCTGATTGTACAGATTGTATTGGAGGTCAATATGCAACTGACTGAATCTCCGTGTACGGGAATATAAGAGAACGTACTGCTGTTGGTACCTGAGTTTATTCCGTTCACTCTCCACTGGTAAACCGGTTCAGATCCTCCGTTGATGGAAGTGGCGGTAAATTCAACTGAAGTGCCTGCACACACTGAGTTTAACGAAGCCTGAATGAAAATACTGGCAGGCAGCAACGGATTCACAACCATGGTAATCGAGTTGGAAGTCGCAGGATTTCCCAGGGCACATTCAACGCCTGAGGTTACGGTGCATTTAATATTATCGTTGTTTAAAGGAATATAACTAAAGACCGGACCATCCACTCCTACCGGGATATTATTAACTTTCCACAGGTAAACCGGGTTTAAACCTTCATTAACCGCAGTAGCCGTATAAGTAACTTCAGTACCGGCACAAACTGTATTTGCCGAACTGGCAATGGATACACTCACCGGGAGCACCGGAAATACTGTCATGGTAATTGCGTTTGAAACAGCCCCGTTTCCGGACACACAAGTGTCACTTGAAGTTAAAATACAATCAACTATATCGCCGGTGACAGGAGTATACGTGAAAACCGAAACGGAAGCTCCGGTATTGATCCCGTTGACCCGCCATTGGTATGTTGGCGTTATTCCACCATTTGAGGGAACAGCAGTGTAGCTTACCGGTATCCCGGCACAAATATTATTTGCAGATTCCGTAACCGAGACGCTTACCGGAAGGTTCGGAAATACCGTCATCATGACTTCAGTTGAAGTTGCAGGTGATCCGGTTGCACATAATGCATTTGAAGTGAGGATGGTGGTTACTATATCATTATTTGCAGGTATATAGGTATAAGTTTCAGTTATTTCGGTAGTAATAGTCCCATTTACAAACCATTGGTAAGCAGGACTTGTTCCTCCGTTAACCGGCAATGAAGTAAAGGTAACCTGTGTACCGGCACATACGGAATTGCTTGAAGGAACAACAGATACACTCACCGGCAACAGTGGATTTACGGTGATTGTTACCGCATTGGAAGTTGCCGGGCTTCCTGTTCCGCAGGGTTCATTTGAAGTCAGGATACAGGTAACCACATCATCGTTGGAGGGAGTATATGAAAAAGAAGGGCTGTTTGTACCTGAGTTGAATCCATTCACTTGCCATTGATAATAAGGCTCCGAACCTTCATTCACCGCTTCTGCGCTGAACGACACTTGTTCTCCGGAACAAACAGAAGTTACACTGGCTTCAATAATAATACTTACAGGCAGTAAGGGGTTTACATCCATTACAATGGCATTGGTAGTTGCAGGGTTTCCCGACACACAGGTCTCACTTGAAGTGATCTCACAAGTAACGATGTCATCATCCACAGGTAAATATGAGAATTCAGGGCTGTTGGTTCCGGCATTATTTCCATTGACTTTCCACTGGAAGGAAGGGGTTGTTCCACCGTTTATTGCAGTTGCATTATAAAGAACAACAGTTCCTGCACAAATAGAATTTACCGAAGCCGACAGGGTGCCACTTACCGGCAACAAGGGGTTTACGGTCATAATCGTGGCATTGGATGTTGCAGGATTCCCGGTAGGACAGCTTACATTTGAGGTTAGCACACAGGTCACCTCATCATCGTTCTGAGGGGTATAAGTATAGGTGATACTGTTTCCTCCAACATTGTTTCCATTCACCTTCCATTGATACAATGGGGCTGATCCTCCGTTTACAGGAGTTGCTGTAAAAGTAACCGAAGTTCCTGCACATACATGATCGGAAGTTGAGGTGACCAAAACACTTACCGGCAATGCTTCATTTACGGTAACCGTATGAACTGTTGTTTTTGTCCCGCCACATCCCAGGGCTTTAGCGGTAATAACCGAAACACCAAACCAGTTTGCTGAATAGCCAACCACCCCGGTAACCGTATCAATCGTGTTGCCGGCATTCAAACTTGTCTCATCCAGGTTGTAGAAAATGGCTGTTGCATTAACCGAAGTAGCGGTGTAGGCGATTGACTCTTCCATCTGGCATCGGACGGAAGAAGCACCAGAAGCAAATACCGGGGTTTCAACTCCCGGGATTTCAGTCACATGACCATTATAATAAAATGAAGACGCAGGATAATCGTTCATTACAAACTGATTTCCTGTGGCATACTGACAGGAAGCCCCGTCGTCATACCAAACCAGGCTTGGTGCACCGCCGGCATAATTAAAATTAATTGTAAAAAGCACAGTGTTATCAGGATAAGTCACCCCCGATGCTGAAGAACCTGTTATCTTTATCACACCCGGTTCCGGATTAAGAAAAGTCAGGCCAGGATAACCTGATGTGTTGCTTGAACCGATGTAAGAAATCTCTGAGGAAATATAATGAATGGTTAGCACAACCGAGACAATGTTGTTAAAGTTTGTAATTGTAACAGGGAAACTGACAACTTCACCATTGCATGCAGAGAGATAAGGGATCGTGGTTGTGGGAGCGTTGATAAAGGCCCCGGTTGAAAAGACAGAGTCACTTCCTTTTGCATAAATATGCCCTGCGCTATTGGTGGCATATGCCCGAATATAATAGGTTGAATTTGCGCTAAGTCCAGTAATGTAACTTGTAAAAAGCCCTTCACCGATTCCATCTGTTGTTTTTGCAGAATCAATGGTGGGATTGGGAAATTTACTCCAGCAAACACCTCTCGCAGTTACAGGCGACCCGCCATCAGAGATGACATTGCCCCCGCTCACCGCGCTTCCAGCCGTGATATTTGTGACAGGATCTGCTGTTAATAAAGCAAAACAACCTCCCCAGGTGGGAAGTCCGTTGCAAAAATGAAGCTGCTGTCCGTGGCTGCCCCTGGGTACTGTTACCCATGCATACCCGTTCCAGACTAACATTTCACCGGGATTGACTCCCTGGGGTGTTGTAACGGCAATCCATTTTACGCCATTCCAATAATAATAACCGGGGTTCACATTGGTGCTGGTAGCCGTGTTAAACACGAGTAAACCAATCGCAACAGGAGATCCGACAGGAGCCGCGATATCCAGGGAGGTTAAAGCCACCCTGGGAGGAAGAAAACCCTTTACGGGTGATTTCACATCCAGCATTGCCGAAGGGTCGGGCTGGCTGCCATCGGTATTTATCCCAACCTGGGCGTTTAGTTGCAGGTAAAAGACCAGAAGAAAGAAGATAAAACCGGAAAAGAGTACGTGCTTTTTCATTTGGGTTATTTTATACCTCATTAAACATTCACTCCTAAATCTTCCTTCATCATCCCCATCCACCTGATTAAAAACCATTATATTCTTGAATTTCAATGATATACACCGCACATGATCAATAATATATTAAAAACACATACAAAATGTTAGGTATGCAGATCTATCAAAAATCAATGGATGAAAAGAACGATAAAACACTTATTATATATAGGAGCCCTTGATTATTCAGTATAAAATGCGGAATTTATGCATTTGGGGAATAGTTCTTTTGAATAAGGTCTCCTTATTAAAATGAACAGTATCCTCAAAAAGTAATATTCCTCCCGCAAAAATGATAAATATATTTGATAAAATGTTATGGCATTCATGAAATATGGTATTTTTATTATTCATCGAGTAATTCATAGCCTAAAATCCCAATAGACAAATATTGTCGATTCCAAACAAAATTACGGACTCAGTCGTTACTTGTCAATTGGGTTTACCCGTAGAAAAACATTACGGAAAAACAGAATAAACAGGGCATTTAAAAATCATATATACCTGTTTTTCAATTATATAAATTTTCATCCTGACAACTTTTTTAGTACCGGCCTTTTATTAAAAAAAGAGTAAAATTGCAGATAGGCGCTTCAAAGCAATGCCCGGAATACCAAATACCTTCCTTCAATAGCAAATAAATTAACTATTTGATATTTAAGTTAATACAAATATATTTTTAGTTTTTATTAGGCTTATTCATGCTTGAAATAAATGCCATTAATCACAATATCAGCATATTAAATTCAATTCAAAGCCTAACTTTAAAAATGAGCTTGTTAAATGAAAACAAAAAGGGTATTTAATGGTTAGGGTTTGGAGGCTCCGCTTTTGGGAGCAAGGAACCGGTTAAACAACAGCAACCCAATGATCGTTACCACACCGATCATGCTGAATGTGATCCATAATAACGCTGGCTGGTTCATCTTTTCTACGAATCTGACATATAGTGCGGCTCCGAGAACACCACCTACCCCGCTTCCGATCACTCCGTACATAAAGGACCAACCCTGGTATAATGCCTTTTTATCGTCAGGGGCAATCAATCCGACATAAGCAATAAATTTAGGATGGGCAATCATTTCACCCAGGGTAAACACAAACATGGATGCCAGAAAAATCCATCCATTGGGTGAAATGGCCAGCATCCCCATTCCGAGAGAGCCCAGGGAAATTCCGAAAATCATGGTTGGTAATGCTTTTGTGTTGCGAACAAGACTTGACACAAGGAGCTGCAAAAGAATAATTGCGCCGGCGTTCATCACTGTGACATGCTCGGCTTCGAATTTCCAGTTTGGGTGATCTCTGAATAATGAAAGAATCCCATTAATCAGGTTGTTGAACCCGGTCATATCCACTTTTTCCTGCAGGTACCACAAAACCGAATCATATACCTGGAAATACATGATCCAGAATCCTGAATAAATAACGATCATAAGAATAAAACGAAAATCGCTCAGTACAGTCAGCATCTCTGTAAAAACCTGTCGTACAGGCTTTACATTCCGCGTTCCCGAGGGCTCCTTATACACAAAGTAATTCAACAGCAACATCCATCCGGTACCAATTGCCGCCATAAAAAAGATATAATTGTAGGATATGGATTTCAGGTAAGGCACCAGAATCAGCGGAAAAAGAAAAGCTCCCAGGTTAATTGACCAGTAATAGATACCGAATCCCACGGAAGAATTTGATTCGTTGGTAACCCGTGCAACAGTACCCGAAATCATGGGTTTAAAAAAACCTACACCCAATGCCATCAGGATTAAACTGCTGAAAACGGTGACGTAGGTAGTCGAAAGACCAGCAAACCAATACCCAAGGCTCATGGTGAAAAATGCAAAAAACAACACTTTCCGGTAACCGTAACGATCGCCGATGGCCCCTGATAAAATCGGAAGAAAATAGAGCAATGGAGTGATCGTGCTTTTAATCACTCCCACACTTTCCTTGGTAAACCCAAGCCCACCCTCGGTTTTTGATAAAACCAGGTAAACAGACAACACGGACATTAACCCATAATAGGAACCGCGCTCAAAAAATTCCATGGAAATGGCTGTCCAGAAACTTTTTGGAAAGGAGGTAATACTTTTTAATGATGCAGGTTTATCCATGTGACTGAGTTATATGATTTGTGGCGAAAATACCGAAAAAAATCTTTGTATTTTTGACAAAAAACAAGTTAGAGTCAACAAGCAATGAACAATCTGCTGCACATTGTAAACCAATTCAGAATTGAAGGCCATGTTATATCAATTGAGCCCATCGGATCTGGTCATATCAATGATTCCTACCTGGTCGTTACCACGCCAGACCAGGTTTCTGATTATATACTTCAGCGAATCAATCATCACATTTTCAGGAATGTGCCTGAACTGACCCGAAATATTCACCAGGTGACCACCCATGTAGCCCAAAAACTGCGGGAGAATCCCCCTGATAATGAGCATTTCGAGATAATCCGGTTAATCAAATCCAAAACAGGTCCCTCCTACTTTCAGGACATAACCGGAGATTACTGGCGCATGTACAACTATGTGCGAAACAGCAGGAGTTTCGACAAGGTCCATTCCCCCGAAATGGCTTATGAAGGGGGCAGAGCTTTCGGCACATTCCAGCTTCTCACCGCCGGTATAGATGCCTCCACTCTGTATGAGGTTCTTCCTGATTTTCACCATATAGGGAAGCGCCTGGAAACATTCAGAAATGCAGTTCTGCGAGATCCTTCCGATCGTGTCAGGGAAGTTAAAAATGAAATCGACTTTGTGGAAACAAGGGCAGAGGAAATGCATACTATTCTCCGGCTCGGGGAACAAGGACATATCCCAATCCGGGTAACGCATAATGATACAAAATTCAATAATGTGCTCTTCAATTATGACAACAGGGCGATTTCAGTAGTTGATCTGGATACGGTGATGCCCGGCTATATTTTGTACGATTTCGGCGATGCGATTCGTACCGGGGCCAATACCGGTGAAGAAGATGACCCGGATCTTGCCAATGTGAATATTGACCTGTCTCTATTTGAAGCATATTCAAGGGGATACCTTACAATAGCCCATAAATTCCTTAACCAATTCGAAATCAAACACCTGGCACTTTCAGCAAAATTCATGACCTATTTGATAGGTCTCCGATTTCTTACTGATTATATTGATGGTGACCATTATTATAAGACCAGGTATCCCGAACACAATCTGCAACGTTCAAAGGTACAGTTCAGGTTGCTTCAAAGCATGGAGCAACATTTCGGGAAAATGCAGGAGATTATTAATTTTATTACTTAATTTGCATAAAAAACCAATAAAATATCCGTTATGCGCCGTGCTCTGTTCCTCTGTCTGCTACTGCTTGTCCCCTTTGCCTTCCAGGCAAATAAACTCCCTGATTCTACTTCAACCTCAATAGTACCGAAACCCCTCAGGATGAAACCCGGTACCGGACAGTTTCTGATCAACCGGTTTACCGTGATCCTGATAAAAGGCACCGATGAAGAAGCAACCCGGATTGCAAAAGTATTTGCCGAGAGGATAAGGTATGCAGGAGGGCCGATTCTGGAGGTGAGGGAAATGACAGGCAATGATAAAAATCTCCCGGCTGTGGTTTTCAGCCGTCAGTTGCAGCGGTCGTCTATTCCCGACGAAGGATATGAATTGAAAATCACCCCAAAACAAGTATTACTGACTGCAAAAACCGGTGCGGGCTTGTTTCACGGAGTACAAACCCTTTTCCAGCTGCTGCCTGCCGATATTTCCGGTCGAAATCTGCCCATGTCAAAAAAAGAGTGGGAATTGCCGGCCGTAATAATTACAGATTACCCAAGATTTCCATACCGGGGCATGCACCTCGATGTTTCACGCCACTTTTTCCCGAAAGAATTCATCAAACGCTACATTGACCTGATCGCCATGTACAAGATGAACACTTTCCACTGGCATCTTACCGATGACAACGGCTGGCGCATAGAAATTAAAAAATACCCGAAACTGATGCAGATCGGTGCATGGCATGTTGATCACGAAGACAAACCATGGGGTGAACGCCCTGCACAACTGCCCGGAGAAAAGGCTACTTATGGAGGTTACTACACCCAGGATGAAATCCGTGAAATAGTTCAATATGCTGCTGATCGTTATGTTACCGTTATTCCTGAAATCGAAATGCCTGCCCATTCGGTCGAAGTTCTGGCAGCCTACCCTCAGTTCTCCTGCACCGGCGGTCCGTTTACCGTACCTCCAGGCTCCTACTGGCCCAACATCGATATTCTCTGCGCCGGAAATGACTCGGTGTTTACCTTTTTGGAAGATGTCCTCACTGAAGTCATAGCACTTTTCCCTTCAAATTACATCCACGTTGGCGGGGATGAAGCTGATAAAACCAACTGGAAAAAATGTCCGAAATGCCAGGAGCGGATCAAAGCACAAGGATTGAAGGATGAGAAAGAGCTGCAAAGTTATTTTATAAAAAGGATTGAGAAATTCATCATATCTAAAAACCGAAAGATCATTGGCTGGGATGAAATTCTCGAAGGAGGCATTGCACCGGAAGCCACCGTGATGTCGTGGCGGGGTGTTGAAGGGGCGATTGCTGCTGCAAGACAAGGCCATGACGCAATCATGACCCCAAGTTCATATTGCTATTTTGATTATTATCAAGCCGATCCGGCTTTTGAACCCAAAGCCATCGGCGGGTTTATCACTTTGAAAAAAGTATATTCCTTTGAACCTGTACCAAATGAATTGAATGCACAGGAAGCCAAACACATTTTAGGCGTACAGGGCAATGTGTGGGCGGAGTTTATTCCAACTCCGGCTCATGCAGAATACATGGCTCTTCCACGTATGATTGCCCTTGCGGAAGTTGGGTGGTCTACTGAAAATGCCCGGAACTGGACCGATTTCCGGCAACGAATGACCGACCAGTTTATCAGGCTCGACAACATGAAGGTAAACTACAGTAAAGGCTCTTTCAAAGCGGAAGTAAATACTCAATTTGACAAAAAGACAAATACAGTCAGGGTAATTCTTGGTTCAGAACAGTTAGATGTTCCAATCCGGTATACCATCGATGGAAATGAGGTAAAACCAACTTCCCCTTTGTATACAGCACCTTTTGAAATTAAAAGCAACGGGGTGATCAAAGCCGGGTTGTTTGTTGATGGCCAGCTGAAGGAAAAAACCACGGAGTTGCCCCTGATTTTTCATCTTGCCATTGCGAAACCTGTTAAGTACATAACTGGATATTCTGAACGTTATCAGGCATCGGGAGATCAGGCACTTACCGACGGCCTCCGGGGATCAGTCAACCACCGTGACGGACTCTGGCAGGGCTTTCTTGGCAATGACCTTGACGTGATTGTTGATCTCGGCCGGGAAGTCCCGGTAAATTCAGTGCAAATGAACTTTATCCAGAATCAGCGAAGCTGGATCTTTTTACCTGAGGTAGTGGAATACTCCCTGTCGTCGGATGGGAAAAAATACCATTCATTCAATGAGGTGGTCAACAAAATCTCATCAAAAGAAGAACAACCATTTATTCAGCCGTTCAATTTTCAGTTTATGGCGAATACAAAAGCCAGGTATATCCGTGTAAAAGCAAAGAACCCCGGCAAATGCCCTCCGTGGCATGAAGGAGCAGGAGAACCCAGCTGGCTGTTTACGGATGAAATCGTTGTTTTTTAATTCTTTATGATTTTCTGAACCAGGGTATTTCTGTCTGTGGTAATTTTCAGAATATAAAAACCGTGATGCAGATGCGATACATTGATTTCTGCCTTAGGTCCGCTGCAAATGGATTTCAGTATTGTGACTCCATCTGATTGCATGATTTCAACCTGGCATTCGGAATTACCCGGTAAAAGAAGGGTCAACCGGTCATTTACCGGATTTGGGAAAGCCTGGATGCCCAATCGGGTATCTTCAACGATTCCCAGTGGTGCCGCGGTTGCCGTATTGGATATAAGGAGAATGGGCTCATTCACCTTTAATGAAGGATTGCACGGTTCCGGCCGCACCACTTCGATATAATAGGTCATCACCCCCGAAGTTGAATATAAATCGGTATAGGAATCTACATTGCTGGCAACAGAATCAATAACCTGCCATGCGCCCCCTTCATGTTTCCTGTGAATGCGGTATGTTTGATAGTCAAAGCCTTCATAATGATTCCATATGAGGTTAAAGCCATAAATCCCCGGGCTAATATTCAGGTGAATCGTTTTATGATACGGGCTTTTTTCACTTTCAAGGCCTGCAGAGTCCGTTATGGATATCTTGAATTTATCCGATTTCATCAATGGATCAGATGAAGGATCTAAAAAAGCACTGAAACTGGAAAACGGCACTTCGCCTATTTTGGAAAATACGTTATTCTGATACGTTTCCTTATAAATATTATAGTGGGCAATATGAAAACCGGCGTGTTTATTCCAGATGATATTGTTTTTACTTTCTGTTGTATCGAAGGTAACCATACAGATAAATGGTGGCATTTGTGGCTGGGTGGAGGTAACAATGGCAAGCCCTTCCATTTCACGCATGCAATCGGATCCATCTACTCTGGCTACCGCTGAATAATTCCCGGGAACAGTTTGAAGGCCAAAACTGATTGCCTGACCGGTACCCGGCACAACAACCCCGGTATATTGGCCATTCAGTCTTAACTTATAAATAATTCCTGATTCAGAACCACTTAGACCTACATTGACTCCTTGTGAACCCGGTGCAACAATCCCGCCTCCCATCATATGAAACAAAGCAGGCTGTTCAATTACCACAACCGGTTTGGTCGAGGTACAGGTCTGCCCTTCAAAACTGATATGCAGGGTAATATGTTTCTCCCCTGTGGTTGCCCATTTCACGAACCAGGGCCCCTGACCGGCTCCCGAAATGATGGTGGCGCTATCGAAGTTCCACACATACGTGGCATTAGCAGACACTCCACCGGTATAAGTTACTTTCACCTCCTGGCTGATACAGGCTTTTGCGGCAACCGTAAAGTTGCAATTAAGCAGGCTTTGAGACACTGCGGAAAAGCTAACCAGAAGACAGGCCAATAACGCGATGTAAACCTTTTTCATATGAATGAGGATTAGGTGTTAATTAACAAATAAGAAAGACAACCTGATTTGAAAAAAGTTGCCTGTTAAACTGTCATGATATCCTTCTCTTTGACTTCAAATATTTTATCTGTTTTCCCAATATATTCATCTGTGAGTTTCTGAATATCGGTTTCAAGTTTGTCAACCTCATCTTCGGGAACACCATCCTTTTTAAGTTTTTTAGCGGTTTCATTCGCCAGCCTGCGGATGTTCCGAATGCTGATCTTGGCCGTTTCAGCCTCAGCTTTTGCTTTTCTCACCAGATCCCTGCGCCGTTCTTCTGTAAGAGCAGGAACCTGGATACGAAGGATCTCTCCTTCATTTTTCGGATTAAACCCGAGGTTGGCAGCCTGAATTGCCTTGTCGATGAGGCCAAGCACGCTTTTATCCCACGGCTGCACAATAATTTGCCGGCCATCGGGTGTACTGATATTGGCCGCCTGATCAATGGGTGTCATGGCGCCATAATAATCAATACGAACCCCATCAAGCATCTGTGCGCTGGCTTTACCTGCCCGCAACTTCTGTAGTTCCTTTTCGAGATGCTGAACAGCCAGTTGCATGCCTTCATTGGCTTCAGCAAGTGTAAACTCTATTTCATCATTCATAAAAAGTATAGGTTAAATTAGAAATGACTAAAAAATGAAAGCAATGAAAGCAATGAAAGCAATGAAAACAATGAAGGCAATGAAAGCAATGAAAGCAATGAAAACAATGAAGGCAATGAAGGCAATGAAAGCAATGAAAGCAATGAAAGAAATGAAAGAAATGAAAG
>CAZVNF010000088.1:0-15548 GCA_964628215.1 uncultured Draconibacterium sp. | reverse complement strand
GCATCACCAGGGCGCCGCCGGCTGATTTTACAAGGATGGCGCCTACGATGGGTCCCGTACATGAAAATGAAACAAGGACCAGTGTAAAAGCCATGAAAAATGCACCGCTGTACCCACCCTTGTCGGCTTGTTTATCTGCTTTGTTGACGATCCAGCTCGGCAGGGTGATTTCGAACATACCGAGGAAAGATGCCGCGAAAATCATGAATATCAGGAAGAAAAACACATTTGGAATCCAGTGTGTGCTGAGAAAATTGGCAAAGTTGGCCCCGAGGGTCACGGCGACCAGGGTGCCGATCACGGTATAAATGACAATGATAGACAGCCCGTACACCATGGCTTCAAGCCGTGCTTTGCGCTTGCTGGTGGTGTCGTGCATGAAAAAGGTTACCGTCATCGGTATCATCGGGAAAACACAAGGGGTTACAATGGCGGCAAGCCCGGCTACAAAAGAGATGAGGAAAAACCAGAGGAGCGACTGGTCGGCAGCTTTATCAGCATCGGTTTTACCTAAATTGTCCTGTTCGATTTTTTTTGCACCCGAATCAGCCTTTGCAGCTGCATTGGCGGCAGTTTTTATTGAATCGGCCTGCGCTGAAAGAGTTGAATCCGACTTCTGAATGCCAGCAACCGCTTCGGGCGCATCAGGGTTCCCTTTGATACGAAACTCAAACTCCACATCGTTCGGGGGCAGGCATTGCTTATCGTCGCAACACATAAAGTTCAAGGATCCCTTCACCACAAAATCCTTACGGCTTAAAACCTTGATCTTTTGCTTAAAAACGGCCTTGTCGGCAAAGAACTTCAGAACCATGTCGAAATTGGGGTCATTCTCTTCGATCGCCTTTTCCTCCAATACCTTTCCGATGCGCTCATAATTCTGACTTTTCGTAAAGGTAAAGGTCGTGGGAATGGGTCCGCCCTTTGGAATATCCTGCGAATAAACATGCCAGTTCTTGTCTGCTTTGGCAGTTAGCAACAGGGTTGCTTCCCCGGGCTTCGACTGTTCAACTTTGAACGTCCATTTTACCGGATCAAGAATTTGTGAAAAAGAAAATAATGGAATAAGTACGAGGGCCAGAAGGCTAGTGAGAAAGGTTTTCATCAACAAAATATTTTGGAGTTGCAAAATTAATCAAAAAACACGCACCACCCGTACTGTTATGAAAAATCAGCATATCATGGCAACATCGCCGGTTTGGTTATCCGGATTTATTAAAAGAGGCGGTTTGCATTTCAATGAAAAGCGTAATTTTGCCGGCAAATTAGAAAATCTATATGAACATTCAATACGTTGGAGAACATCTCTTACCCGGAGAGATGGGGAAGTTTTTTGTGTGGCTTGGATTTGGAACTGCGATACTGGCAACTGTTTTTTATTTCCTTGCATTCTACAGGAAAGATCATAATCGGTTGTGGATGAACAGTGCCCGCAGTTTATATATTGTGCATGCCTTCTCCATCATTGCAGTGACGGCTTTGCTCTATTTTCTCATTTTTAAACACTATTTTGAGTATTCCTATGTTTGGCAATATTCTTCCAGAGAGTTGCCCATTAAATATATTGTGTCCTGTTTCTGGGCTGGGCAGGAGGGGAGTTTCCTGGTTTGGACGCTCTGGCAGGCATTGATCGGTTTGATTTTACTGCGGATTGCCCGGAAATGGGAATCCCCGGTGATGCTTATTTTTTCACTTTCTCAGGCATTTGTCACCTCCATGCTCCTTGGAATCACCTTGTTTGGTGTGAAAATCGGGGCAAGTCCGTTTGTGTTGATCCGCAGTACACTTGACACCCTTGAGGGTACCATTTTCGCCGAGCCCAACTACCTTACCATGATTGGCGATGGCAACGGGTTAAACCCGCTGCTTGAAAATATATGGATGACGATACATCCTCCAATCCTTTTTCTCGGGTATGCCCTGGCCCTGGTTCCCTTCAGCTATGCCATCGCCTCGTTTATGAAAAAAGACTACCATACCTGGATCGGACGCGCTCTGCCCTGGACTTTATTCGCACTGCTGATGCTGGGTGCCGGGATCCTTCTCGGGGGAGCATGGGCCTATGTTTCTCTTACTTTTGGAGGTTTCTGGTCATGGGACCCGGTTGAAAATTCATCCCTTGTGCCCTGGATGACCCTGATCGCGGGATTGCATTTCATGCTGATTGCCCGAAGGCAGAATTATGCATTGCTGGCAGCCTATATATTGATCACTCTGTCGTATGTCCTGGTCTTATATGCCAGTTTCCTTACCCGGAGTGGCGTATTGGCCGACACCTCCGCCCATTCCTTCGGCGACAATGGCATGACGGTGCAACTCCTGGTGTACCTGCTCGTGTTTTTTGGTATGATGGTGGTCACGATCGGTGCCAATGTGAGAAAATTTCATTCCGCAAAGCCGGATATCCTGCTTTCACGTGAATTCTGGATGTTTATCGGGGCCATCATCATGGTGCTGGCTGCCTTCCAGATAACGTTTACCACCTCCATCCCGGTGTTCAACAGCCTGTTTCACACCGACATTGCCCCTCCGGTCGACCGGGTGGGATTTTTCAACCGCTGGCAGATGCCCTATGCCCTGCTGATTGCTGCGTTTATAGCATTCAGCCAGTTTTTGTCGTATAATTCCAACGAACCCGGGCAATTTCTTAAAAAGCTGTTTTACCCCCTCATCGCTTCTATGATCCTTTGCATCCCATTGGTTTTAACAGGGGTTGTGACACAGTTGAACTTTATCCTGCTGGTTGTTTTCACCCTCTTTGCACTTTTGTCATCCATATACAATTTGCTTTTCCTGGCCACGAAGCCCAGGAACATCGGTGCAATTACCACGCATATCGGTTTCGTGATCTTTGTCATGGGTACCGTACTCACCTTTTCCAATTCGAAGGTTATTTCGACCAATACGTCGGAATTCGATCTGGGCGACAGTCGTGCCAATGCTGAAAACCTGGTGCTTATGCGCAATGACACCTTGTTTATGAACGGATTTTATGTTTCTTATGTCAGCAGTAAAACCTCACTGAATACAACCGAATACCAGGTGGATTTTCTGACCAAAAAGAACAAATCATTCAAACTTGAATTTTCACTCAGGCCATCAGTCAATGCTCATCCGAGGATGGGGGCAGTTTATAACCCCGACACACGGCACTTTTTAGGCCGGGACTACTATACTTATATAGCCACAGTGTCGAAAGATCCGGATTATATTGTGATAAAGGCCATTATGAACCCAAATATCAATGTTCTGTGGCTGGGATCGGTGGTCATGACCCTGGGCTTAGCCATCGCTTTTGTTCGGAGAGCCCGCAAACGCTGGCTGGGCAATTCCTGAAAAGGGAACCTGTTATTTTTCCTTTGATTTATCTTCCAGCATCGGGACAAACCGGAACTCGCCGTACTCCTTTTTAGTGAAGGAGTTGTCGGCATTTTTCACCAGGGTGGTCATGATCTGAACATCGTTGCCTCCCACCGGGATAACCAGGATGCCTCCGGGCTTTAGCTGTAACAGGAGTGCTTCAGGAATGTAAGGTGCGGCAGCGGTAACGATCATTTTATCAAATGGTGCAAATGCCGGCAATCCCTTATATCCATCCCCGAAAAACATTTTAATGGAGTGGTACCCTATCACTGGCAGAAATTTGCTGGTGCGGTCAAACAAGGTTTTCTGCCGCTCAATGGTGAATACTTTTGCCCCTGCCTCGGCAAGTATGCATGCCTGGTAGCCCGAACCAGTGCCTATTTCAAGTACCTTGTCATTTTTCCTTATCTGGAGCAACTCGGTTTGAAATGCAACCGTAAATGGCTGGGAAATGGTTTGACCTGCCCCGATCGGGAAAGGTTTGTCCTCGTATGCGTATTCCAGAAAGGAGGAATCGAAAAAATAATGACGGGGAACCTTTTCAAGGGCCGCCAGAACCTGTGGGTCGGAGATGCCTTTCAGCCTGATATTTTGTACCAGTAACTTCCTCAGTCCCTGATGCCGGTATGAGTCAACTGGTTTAGCGATGGACATGTGTATGGTAGCGTTAAATTTTTCACGAAAATACTAATTTCAGTAAGGGTAAAAACCTACCTTTGCAAAAAAAAATTAACATGCTGAAAATCGGAGTACTGGGAGCAGGCCATTTAGGTAAAATTCACCTGAAGTGCATAAAGGAAATTCCTGAATTTGATCTGGTTGGTTTCTTTGATCCTGACGAGGAAAATGCAGAGAAAATTGCGCAGGAATTTGGCATAAAAAAATGGGCTTCCCTCGATGAACTGATAGATGTGGTTGATGTTGTTGACATTGTCACCCCAACGATCTCACATTTTGAATGTGCCTCAAAGGCCCTTAAAAAGTGCCGCCATGTGTTCATAGAAAAACCTATCGTAACCACACTTGAAGAAGCCCGTGAACTGATTAAGATTGCGAGAGAGGCCAATGTGAAAGTACAGGTTGGCCATGTTGAAAGATTTAACCCGGCATTTCTTGCAGCCGAACCCGTTTTCGACCGGCCTATGTTTATCGAGAGCCACAGGCTGGCCCAGTTCAACCCGCGTGGAACTGATGTTCCCGTTATTCTTGACCTTATGATCCACGACATTGACATTGTGCTTAGTGTGGTGAAGAGCAATATTAAAAAGATCAGCGCCAGCGGAGTTGCCGTTGTCAGCGACACCCCGGATATCGCCAATGCCCGTATCGAATTCGACAATGGCTGTGTGGCAAACCTGACAGCAAGCCGTATTTCATTGAAAAACATGCGGAAATCACGGTTTTTTCAACGGGATGCCTACATTTCGGTCGATTTTTTGAAAAAGGAGCTTGAGGTGGTTAAAATCAATGATGTAAACAACGAAACGCCTCCCATGGGTTTCATTCTCGAACTTGGGCCGGGCAGGGGTACCAAGCAGATCAATTTCGACAAACCGGAAATTAAGCCATTGAATGCCATCAAGGCGGAGCTGGAAAGTTTCAACGCCGCCATTACGAATAATACAATTCCGATGGTCACCATCAATGATGGTTACAGCGCCCTGGAGGTTGCCTATAAAATCATTGAAAAGATAAACCTGAACGCAGCTAACATGTCCTGAACCATTGTTCATTCACTGTTAATTACTTTTATCTGCAAATGAACAATATCGGCAAAAACTGACCGTTAAACTTAAGATCATTCAGTGATTGCTACCCATTATGACTATATGATTTACAGGAGAATTCTTGGCTATTTCTGTTTTTTATGTATCCTGTTGATTTCGGCATCTTCCTGCGAAAAATTTTCCGGTGACCAAAGTATTCCCGCCTATCTGACCATTGATTCTATCTACCTTAAAACCACACCTTCCATACAGGGTACAGCATCCCAGCGAATTACGGATGCATGGGTGTATGTGGATGATGAATTTCTGGGCGCCTATGAATTGCCTGCCCGGCTGCCTGTTCTGAAAACCGGGAAACACAAAGTTACCGTATGGTCTGGAATTAAAAAGAATGGCATTGCGGCAACACGGCTGAGTTATGAGTTTTACAATTCAGTTGTCAGGGATGTCACCCTTACCCCCGACAGCACAACAAAAACGGGAGTTTTATCCACCACATACCAGGCAAATACGGTTTTTGTGTGGAAAGAAGATTTTGAAAGCGGAGTCTCCAATTCCCTGGATACCACCAAAGGAAGTACGGCAAATATTGAGCGCACCAATATTGGTTCCCCGCTTACCTTTGAAGGAAAAGCTTCAGGGATTGTGGAACTGGATTCCGCCCACGATTTTTTTGAATGTCAGACACATTCTGAATATGCTATTCCTTATCCCGCAGCGCCGGTATTTCTTGAAATGAATTTTAATATCACCAATCCGCTGGTGGTCGGTTTGTTTACTTATGGATCAACCACCTTGTACCAGACCCCGGTAATCACGCTGAATCCTACGAACGGACAATGGAAAAAAATATATATTGAATTGACGAACACCGTGTTTGCCTACACCGGCATGACCACCTACCGTGTGTATCTGAGTGCATTGAAGGACAAAGGAGTGAAAGAATCCACCATCCTGTTTGATAATTTCAAAGTGGTCACCCGTAAATCGAAATAACAATATGACCAGGTAATTTACAATTGAATTATGAATAAACGATTCCAGGTTATCAAATATATTGCCGCAGATTTTCTGACGGCTTTTATTGCCTGGACGTTGTTTTTCATCTATCGTAAATATGCGGTTGACCACCAGATTTTCAGTCATATTGAAGATATTTTCCTTGATAAGAAACTTTACTACGGCGTTACGATCATCCCGTTCTTCTGGCTGATCCTGTACACACTCATCGGAACCTACCGGAAAATTTTCCGTAAAGCCAGGCTGCGTGAATTTGCCCAAACGATCCTGATCACTTTTATCGGGGTCACCATCCTGTTTTTTACGCTGATCCTTGATGATGTGATCATCAACCAGCATACCTATATTGCTTTCTTTTTTATTTTATTTCTTCTTCACCTCTTTTTTACCGGTTCCTTCCGGTTTTTCCTGACATCACGGGCAGCCTATAAGATTCATCACAAGGTGATCGGGTTTAATACCATCATCATAGGGAGTAATGGCAATGCGGTATCGATTTACGAAGAGATCGAAAACCAGGAAAAGTCATCCGGAAACAGATTTATTGGTTTTATCAATGTGGAGGGCTACAGCAAGTACAAACTGGCTGAGTCGATCCCCCATCTTGGCGGATTGAAAGATCTGAACAGGATCGTGAAGGAGTTGCATGTTGAAGAGGTGATCATTGCCATCGAACACTCGGAAAACCATACTATTGAAAATATCATCACGCAACTGGAAGATACAGATGTTGTGATCAAAATCATTCCGGCAATGCAGGACATCCTTATGGGGTCGGTAAAAACCACTTCGATTTTTCACGCCCCGCTCATCCAGATTTACCCCGACCTGATGCCCGACTGGCAGATGTCGCTGAAACGTATCCTCGACCTGGTTATTTCCATTATCTGCCTGATCTTGCTTGCCCCGATGATGATTATTACCGCCATCATTGTAAAATTCACCTCTCCGGGGCCGGTTTTTTTCTCCCAGGAACGGATCGGGATTAAAGGAAAACCATTTAAAATGCACAAATTCAGAACCATGTACAAGGATGCCGAAGAAAGTGGCCCGCAGCTCTCTTCCAAAAACGATCCGCGTATCACCCGGTTCGGAAAATTTCTCAGACAGTTCAGGGTGGATGAGATCCCCCAGTTTTACACCGTGCTGAAAGGTGACATGAGCCTGGTTGGTCCGCGTCCCGAGCGGCAGTATTACATCGACCTCATTACGCAGCGTGCCCCGCATTATCGCCTGCTGCATAAGGTAAAGCCGGGAATCACTTCATGGGGACAGGTTAAATATGGTTATGCTGAAAACCTCGACCAGATGGTTGAACGCCTTAAATTCGACATCCTCTACATCGAAAACATGTCGCTTGCAATGGATTTTAAAATCCTAATCTATACCATCCTTATTATCATCCAGGGACGCGGAAAATAGATAGTTTTCCAACTGTACCATCACTTCTGTTGCTTTCCCCTGCAGGAATATATCTGTAATTTTATTCGTGAAGTTCGATGGTTCCGGGTTGACTTCGATAATGGTTGCCCCAAATTCTTTGGCCATGTAAGGAATCTGGCAAGCAGGCATTACCTCTCCGGTTGTGCCTATGATCAGGAACACATCCGACAGCGAAGCGGCTTCATATGCCTCCTGCAACGGTAACTGGGGAATCGCTTCTCCGAAAAACACAAAATTTGGTTTCAGAACGCCACCACATTCCAGGCATGTCGGGGGGAAGTGCTCCAGGCTGATCTGCCCCGAATGGTATTGACGGTGGCATTGAAGGCACACCAGCTTTTTAGAATTTCCATGGAATTCCGAAACCAGGGCCGACCCGGCTTCCTGGTGCAGGTTGTCAATATTTTGGGTAATGGTTCTGCCCAGCATGCCCTCCTTTTCCATTCTCGCCAGGATCAGGTGGGCTTTATTGGGCTTGGCCGCCCCGAAAAAATCATAAAAAATCTCCTTGATCACAACCCATGATTTTGCCGGATCATGCAGGAAATGCTGCAGGTCAAGTACTTCAGGATTATATCGTTCCCATAGTCCTCCGTTACCCCGGAAGGAGGGAATTCCGCTTTCCACGGAAATCCCTGCCCCGGTGAATGCCGTGGTAAACCGGGATCTTTTCAGAATCCCGGCGGCTTCTTTGATTTTGTCAGTCATAGGTTAGTTATTTCAGCCAGCGATCCAGCCAGTTGAAGAAAGTACGCTGCCATAAAATCCCGTTCTGGGGCTTTAACACCCAATGGTTTTCATCAGGAAAATAGAGCAATTCGGCCGGAATCCCCCGTAAAATGGCTGCGTTAAAAGCCTGCATGCCCTGCGTAGCCACAATCCGGTAATCGAGTTCTCCATGAATACAAAGAATCGGGGTGTCCCAGTTCTGCACAAAGCGGTGGGGTGAATTGGCAAATGACCGTTGGGCAATTTTGTTGTTTTTATCCCAGAAAGGACCGCCGAGATCAAAGTTTACAAACCACATCTCCTCTGTTTCAAGATATTGGGCTTCAAGATTGAACATGCCATCATGGGCAATAAATGCCTTGAACCGTTTATTATGGTTGCCGGCGAGCCAGTATACTGAAAAACCTCCATAACTTGCTCCCACACAACCCAGTTTATCTTTGTTTACATAAGGTTCCAGGGTCATTGCATCAATGGCGCTTAAGTAATCTTTCATGTTCTGCCCGCCATAATCACCGCTGATCTGCTCGTTCCAGGCCTGCCCGAATCCCGGTAATCCCCGGCGGTTAGGGGCTACAATAATATACCCGTTGGCTGCCATTATCTGGAAATTCCAGCGGAAAGACCAGAACTGACTGACGGTACTTTGCGGTCCGCCTTCACAAAACAGCAGGGTAGGGTATTTTTTTGTTGAGTCGAAATGGGGAGGATAAATGATCCAGGTATGCATGTCCTTGTTGTCGGTTGTCTTGATCCACCGCTGTTCTATTCGTCCGAGAGTGAGTTTGTCCAGCACATCTTTATTGGTAGTGGTGAGCTGGGTGTCCTGCCCTGAAACGGGATTGACAGAATACAATTCAGCCGGTGCCGACATCGATACACGGGAGGCAATCAGTTTATCTCCTGCCGGAATCACACCGGTATAGTTGTGAATTCCCGCGGTGATTTTAGTGATCTTGCCATCGGCAAGGTCGAGCCGGTAAATTTCATCCGTGGCGTGGTAGTCGCTGATAAAATAGATCGACTTATTGTCGTCAGACCATGCAAGGCTTTCTGCATTCTGATCGAAGGATTTTGTGAAATCGACTTTGGTTTTAGTTTCGTTGTCATATACGAAGAGGCGGTTTTTGTCAGCTTCATACCCGTCGCGCTCCATACTTTGCCAGGCAATCTTTTTTCCGTCCGGCGAAAAGACCGGGGCCATGTCGTAGCCCATCATACCTTCGCTGATGTTGGAGGTTTTTGCTCCATCCAGTTCATACAGATAAATATCAGAATTGGTGGAAATGGCATATTCAACGCCCTTTTTCTTCCGGCAGGTGTAGGCAATCACCTTGCTGTCGGGGCTCCAGTTGATCTGCTCCATGCCACCGAATGGCATCATGGGCGATTCATAAGGCTCGTTGAGCATGATGTCGGTTCCCGAGGTGATTTTTTCGGAGGTATAATCAGCAATAAATATGTGGCTGTAGCCCTTTACCCAGGTATCCCAGTGCCTGTACATGAGGTCGTTGTAAATCATGCCGGTGGCCTTTGGCAACCCTTCATAAAGGTCTTTGAGGGGTTTTTCAGCCATAACATCAGCGGTGTAAAGGATTTTTTTCATATCCGGCGAGAATTTAAACCCGTTGATCCCGTTTTCGATGTTGGTAACCTGCTTGCGGTTGTTCCCGTCGGGAGTCATTTCCCATATCTGCATGGAACCACT
The DNA here is from genome assembly GCA_964628215.1 of uncultured Draconibacterium sp. Taxonomy (GTDB): domain Bacteria; phylum Bacteroidota; class Bacteroidia; order Bacteroidales; family FEN-979; genus CAIVAT01. The sequence goes on along the minus strand of CAZVNF010000088.1, from coordinate 5,558 downwards.
TTCGGCAGACATGAAGGCAATTTTTTTGCCGTCGGGGAACCACATAGCCTGGTATTCGCTGAATTTTGTGGTTGTGATCCGCTTTAAATTCTGGCCATCGGCACCTATCGTGTATAACTCCCGGTTTCCTTTATTCTGAGCCACATCATAATAGGTCACTCCGTATAATACAATTTGTTTATCGGGCGACAACTCCGGTTCACTTAAACGTCCGAAACTCCACAGAACCTCTGGAGTCATCAGGTCGCTTTTTAACTCAACAGATTGTTTTTCAATCAGCTGGGCTTCTTCTGTTTTTTTCTCCTGTGGTTTGCAGGAAAACAGCCCTGTCATCAGGACTGCTAAAAGGAACAGGGTTAATTTTCTCATATTGTTTGAATTTAAGGTATTAATTTTGGTAAAAATATTAGCAAACCCACAATCACCGCACCGAAAGCGGTCAAAAGCACAGCACCTGCCGAAAGGTCTTTCACCATCCCTGCCTGCACATGAAATCCGGGTGAAACAAAATCGACCAGTTTTTCGATGGCAGTATTGATCGTTTCCATGGCAAGAACCAGGGAAATGGTCAGTATGATCAGGCACCATTCATTTACGGATACCCCGGTAAATATCCCGGCGGCAACAACCAGGCAGGTTACTGCAAGGTGAATCCGGAAGTTTTGCTGTTGCAGGACAACTTTCAGCCCTTTTAGTGCATATCCGAATCGTTTAAACATACCGGGGAACTTTTGCACTGTAAACCAACCATTCAATGCCGAAACGCTCCTCAAGGAATTTTTCTTCCTGTCTGATAATCAGGTGATGCATGTAGATACCGTAAATTGTAAATGAAACATTGATCAGATCAGGGAAGTAGATGCATGATCCCATTGCGATCAAATGCACGCCAACATACAAGGGGTTGCGGCTGAATCGGTAAAGCCCGTGTGTTTGCAGGGAGGTTTCCTTGCCCGGCAGGCCCACCTGGAGAGATTTTCCAAGGTTTACCATCGACACGGAGACAAGAAAGGCCCCGAAATAAAGTAGCCCGACTGCAAACCATGAAAAAAAGTCAGGCATGTAAATATATCCTAATCTCGGATTTATGGCTTTGACCATGAAAAGTGCCCAGGTGGTGAAAATAGCTATTTTTCCTGTATAAAAATAGAGTTTTTCAATGGTGGGAGCGCCCATGAATCCCGACCCGGTGTTCGATAACCGGATGTATTGCACTACTAAAACAAGTAAAAGCACCGTAAAGGCGAATAATACGAAGTAGCTGTGTAAGGGCATCTTTTTTTTGGTAAATTTAGATAATTTTCTGTTTTCACAGAACCCGGTCCATCATATTTTTCATGGCGATATTGACTACCTTTGCCAATCATTCAAATCATGCATGTCTACAATCCTTCAAGTTGAGAACCTGGCCAGGTCGTATGGTGAAAAAAACCTGTTTGAAAATATTTCATTCGTTCTGAGCCAGTCTCAAAAAGTGGCACTGATTGCACGAAACGGGGCAGGGAAAACAAGTTTGCTGAATATCATAGCCGGGCTTGAACCCTGTGATGCCGGCACCGTTACCATGTTTAACCAGGATTCCTTCGAATATCTCAGGCAGGAACCCGATCTGAACCCTTCCAATACTGTTTTCGAGGAAGTTTATTCTCATTCCAACGACATTCAGAAAACCATTCTTAACTATGAGCATGCGATCAAGGGGGAGAATAAGGATGAGATTCAGCATGCGATTGAAAAAATGGATGCCATCCAGGGATGGGAGTACGAAACACGTGTAAAACAGATTCTTACACAACTCAAACTGCCCGATATGGATCAGTATATCCGGGAACTCTCAGGCGGGCAGCGCAAGCGGGTTGCCCTTGCCAAAGTGCTGATCACCGAACCGGAATTTCTGATTCTCGATGAGCCCACCAACCACCTGGATGTGGAAATGATCGAATGGCTTGAAGAGTATTTGTCAAAGACCAGCATCACCCTGCTGATGGTCACCCACGACCGGTATTTCCTTGATCGCGTGTGTGATGAAGTAATTGAGATGGAAAATGCCGCAGTGTACCGGTACAAGGGAAATTATTCCTATTTCCTGGAAAAGCAGGCTGAACGTATCGACAATCAAAATAAAGAAGTAGAAAGGGCGCAAAACCTCATGCGCACCGAGCAGGAATGGATGCGGCGCATGCCCAAGGCCCGCACCACCAAAGCCAAAGCCCGTATCGACAGCTTTTACGAATTGCAGGAGAAGGCATCGAATAAGATTTACGAAGAGCGGATGAACCTGAACATTGAAGGTGTGAGGATGGGGAACAAAATTCTCGAGATCAACGATGTCTCTTTCAAATGGGGTGAACTGGCCATTCTGAAAGGATTTACCTATACGTTCAAACGGCGTGAAAAGGTCGGGATCGTTGGAAAAAACGGCTCGGGGAAGTCGACATTTCTCGATGTGATCACCGGCAGGATCAGGCCCCAGAAAGGTCATATCCAGACGGGTGAGACCATTCAATATGGTTATTACAAGCAGCAGGGACTGGTTTTCAATGATGAGACCAAAGTGATTGATGTGGTTAAAGAAATCGCCGAGGTAGTCAAGCTGGGCAATGGCGACACCATCACGGCAGCTGCCTTCCTTAACTATTTCATGTTTCCGTATCCTTCACATTTTCAGTCGGTTTACAAACTCAGCGGAGGCGAAAAGCGAAGGCTGTACCTGATCACTGTACTCATGCGCAGTCCGAATTTCCTGATACTGGATGAACCTACCAATGATCTGGATATCCTCACGCTCAATGTATTGGAAGAATACCTGGCATCGTTTAACGGGTGCGTGGTTGTGGTGACCCACGACCGCTATTTTCTCGATAAGATTGTGGATCATCTTTTTGTATTTGAAGGGGATGGAGTGATTAAGGATTTTCCCGGAAATTACACCCAATACAAAGCATGGAGCGACGACCGGAAAAAAAAGGAGCAGCTTCAAAAACGCATTACCGTACGTTCAATTGAAGCACAAAAACCGGTGTCCGTTGCCTCCAACAAGTTGTCATTCAAGGAAAAGCGTGAGCTGGAATTGCTGGAAGCAGAGATTGCTGTACTTGAAACGGAGAAATCGGAAATTGAATCGGACCTGCAATCAGGCGCTCTAAGCGCAGAAGCATTAACCCGCTGTTCAGAGCGTTGGGCGGCAATTTTACCTGAAATTGAACTGAAAACAGACCGCTGGATGGAACTCAGCGACCGTTTATGAAAACCAGCCTCTCCCTGATCATCTTGTTTTTTTTTATTTCCGGCCATCTTTTTTCACAATGGTACTGGCAAAACCCCCGTCCACAAGGAAATTCACTGCTCTCCATGTGCTTTATCAACAACAGTGAAGGTTGGGCGGCAGGTACAAACGGCACCATCCTCCATACCGGCGATGGGGGAAATTCCTGGGAAATTCAAACAAGCAATACCCTGGCAACCTTAAATGCAGTCTTTTTTATTGATCCGATGAACGGTTGGATTGCAGGCAGCTTTCCCAATTCCTGGGAGTTGATCCTGAAAACCGCCGATGGAGGGCTTACCTGGGAAAAAGTACTGAATGCGGCCACCAACAAGCCGCTCCGGGATATCCGGTTCACCGATGCTGACCACGGCTGGGCAGTTGGTTCTTCCGGCGAAGTTAAATACTCCGTTGATGGTGGAAATACCTGGTGGAACAGGTTGATCCCCAATATCCAGAATCGAAGCCTTGGATCGGTGTTTTTTCAGAATGATTCAACCGGCTGGATCGTTGGCTCCAGTGGCACCATATTAAAAACCACTGATGGCGGGCTATTGTGGCAACCGGTATTGTCACCAACCACCAAATCGCTGAACAGCATTTGTTTTTCAACCGCACAGAAGGGCACAATATGCGGAGATGACGGGGTGATTCTGACCACCATGGATGGCGGTGCAAACTGGGGAGAGCAATTGAGCGGAACCACGGGGGATTTAACCGGGGTTTCCTTTTCAACTCCCGATACCGGGTTCATCTCAGGGGCGGTGATCCTCAAATCGGTGGATGGAGGGAGTTCATGGCAGATTGTAAATTCATCCCTTGGCACAATACACGGAAGTTTTCCCGGCTCTACAACAGCCTATGGAGCAGGGTCAAATGGCCGGCTGGTGAAAAGTACAAACGGGGGTGAAGCCTGGTTTGAACTGAGCACAGGAACGAATATGGATGCGATCAGGGATGCTTTCTTTCTAAATGAAACAACGGGTTGGTTGCTGGAGAATGGCGACAAGATACTCTTTACCTCAAACGGAGGGGAAACCTGGAGTGGAATCGATACAACCTCCTTTTTTTCGGATGCGATGGTATTTACTGATCCATTGAATGGCTGGGTGTCGGGATGGAACCAGATTTCCCGCACTGCCGATGGAGGGTATTCCTGGTCGGTCCAGTTTTTTGACCCCGGCCATACCCTGTTCCTGCGCGACATCTTTTTTTCTGATGCCGGCCATGGATGGGCTGCCGGACGGGATACCGTTGTACGTACGATCGACGGGGGTATCAACTGGATCAAACAGCCTGTTGGCGACATGAGTCCTTTTGCCCTGTTTTTCATCGATCAGCAAACCGGTTGGATGGTGGGGGAGGCCGGGAAAATAATGAAATCGACCGATGGCGGGGTTACCTGGACGCTTAAACCCAGCGGCACCGGGGCAGAACTTCATTGCGTTACCTTTACCGATCCAAACAACGGATGGGCTGCAGGATACCGTACTTCTGCCGGTTTTTACAGCGTGGTGCTGCGTACCACGGATGGGGGTGAGACCTGGGATTACCAGGAATTGCCCGGCGGACAGTGGCTCTATTCCATATCCTTCCCCGATTCGCTCAACGGTTGGATATCCGGTTCCTACGGGCATATTTTTCACACTTCTGATGGTGGTACAACCTGGAATCAGCAGGACAACCTCACAGGCAGCTACCTTTACAATATCTCATTTGTAAACGCGAATACAGGCTGGGCTACCGGTTCCTATGGCACCGTATTGAAAACCACAAACGGTGGAATTGTGGGGATAAAACCTCAGGAAGTTCCTTCTACTAAAGGGAGTTTACTGATATATCCCAACCCCGTTTGTTCAGAGGGGGTGATCAGGTATACTCTGTTAACCTCTTCCGCAGTAAAACTGGCATTGTATAATTCAACGGGCCAACAGGTTAGGGCTGTCGTAATAACCCGGCAACCGGCAGGACCCCATACTCTTCAGCTGGATGTTTCTGACCTTCCGGCCGGAATATACTACTTCCGGCTGCAACACGAAGAGGGGTTCGAAACGGGTAAGGTGATGGTTGTCAATTGTCCCTGATATAATTTCCGGGGCATGCATTTTTTTTTAATGAACGAATTAAGAACGACTTAAAAACTGTTATATTTGCCGGGTGAAACTTGATCATTTCATGAAGTCCTGAAGCGAATTTTGTTTCAGTTTTATTACCAACACGCGGTAGTAGCTCAGTTGGTAGAGCATCAGCTTCCCAAGCTGAGGGTCGTGGGTCCGAATCCCATTTACCGCTC
>CAZVNF010000087.1:0-15623 GCA_964628215.1 uncultured Draconibacterium sp. | reverse complement strand
GCATCGACTGGAATTGAACCAGTGACACAAGGATTTTCAGTCCTCTGCTCTACCAGCTGAGCTACGACGCCATCCTCAAATGAGCCCGCAAAAGTAATACATTTTTTTACATTTTCAAATATTTATATCAATCTCTGAAAGGGATTTTTCACCTTACCTCTTAAAGTTTCTTTAAATTTGCGCGATCTTTAATTATGAAGCCATCCCTTTTTAAAAGAGTAAAAAGAGCCATAAAGCTCGAATTTCGTCGCATCAGGGATGAACACCGGCGTACCGGTACCCGTCGGAAAAAACCGCCCCTTTCTGTCCGGATCAAATATTATTTTAAAAAGTTAAAAGAAGATAGACTCCGGCCAAAGCCCCGCCGTAAGTCAAAACCTCACCTTCCTCCCTTATCAGTAAGAATCAACTACTTTTTCAGGAAACAGCGCGAGAAATATGCCGTGGTGCTTTCTTCCAAATATTTAATTATCACCCTGAATTCGACCGTTTTATACCTTGTCTCCTTTTTCCTCATCCACTTTCTTACCCACCTCATTACCGGGATCTCCGCCTATTATTGCGAAATCAGCACCACCATCAACTATACTTTCGTCGATTTCCATATCCGTTACTGGGACTGGACCGAAGAAATGGTCATCCTTGTGTTTTCCATCCCTGCAATATTTACCCTGCTGATCACGCTTTTTGCCTCACTGGCATTCGCCGGCCCCCTGAAATGGCCGAATTTTCTTAAACGGCTTCCGGCATTTACCAAAAAACAGCGTCGCAGGCAAAAACAGCAACGGCGGCAAAAACAGCTGGAAGTGCAGGTACAACGATTAAACAATCCTCTGCCGGCTGCAGAAAAAGCCAAATTCAAAAAACGCCTCTCCTGGAATGTCCGCCTGTTTTTACTTTGGACGATCTATCACAGCACTTCCTGGTTTTTCAGCGGGATGCTCTACTCCTTTCTTTTTCACCGGAGGTTCGGATATGTGATCTGGTACGCTTTTAATGCCTATATCTTCGATTTGCTTTTCTCGGTCGTTGCTTTTCTGTGTATGGTGCTGATCGGGTACGCCTTCGCCGTTCAGTTTTTCTATTCGGGAAGGATGTACCTCAATGACCTGAATGACCGAAACAGGATGCCATTTGTGGTAAGCCAGGCCATTTTCCCATTCTTCATCGGCACCATCCTGACTGTTTTGCTGCAAATCCCGGTTTTTGACCCTTCGCTCATCCTGCTTAATTTTTCGATCTTTTTTCTTTTACTGCCCCTGCCTTCACGGGCAGCCCGCTTCGACAGCCTGCACTTTGACAAAAAGGATAAACCTGCGAAAATTCATTGGAACTGGATCATATGGTCTGCAGTGATTGTATTTGCTATTGTTATTGCAATTAAAATTGGGATACCGATAAATTTGAAATAATGCCTCTTCCCCCAACCCCTTCTCCCCAGGGAGAAGGGGAGTATTCCCTCTCCTTGAGGAGAGGGTCAGGGTGAGGTGAGTTAAATAAAAAACCATGAACCTTGTTATTGACTTCGGCAACACACACAGGAAACTGGCACTGTTCAATGCCGGTGAGCTGATTCTGGTTCAACAATATAAAACAATATCAAAAGAGATTGTCGGGCAATTTCTCGCTGAACATCCGGGAGTCACCTCCGGGATACTTTCGTCTGTGATTGATCATGACCCCGGTATTCCGGTTTACCTGCGGCAAAAAATGTTTTTTATTGAATTGGATGAACACACCCCGGTTCCCGTTACAAACAGGTATGATACCCAAAACTCCCTGGGAAAAGACCGGTTGGCTGCAGCGGTGGCCGGCGCAACCCTGTTCCCTGGTGAAAACATCCTGATCATCAATACCGGAACGGCCCTTACCTTTGATTTTGTCAACGCGCGTGGCGAATACCTGGGGGGCGCCATCTCCCCCGGCATGCAGATGCGTTTCAATGCCCTGCATACTTTTACCGACAAGCTTCCGTTATTATCTTACCAGGAATCTGTCGGACTGGTGGGACCTGACACCCAGGGAAGTATTTTATCCGGGGTGATCAACGGAATTTCTGCTGAAATTGAGGGCATTTCTGCCAGGTACGGGGAAGAATATCCGGGTCTGAAAATCATTCTCAGCGGCGGGGACCTGAATTATTTTGTCAAACGGCTAAAAATTAGCATCTTTGCACTCCCAAATATCGTCATACACGGTTTACAACAAATTCTCTCATTTAATGTCAATAAACCCAAATAGACTGCGCCTACCGATCATTTTCTGCCTGTTATTTGTAAATCTGCTGCTGTTTTCCCAGATCCGGATCGTATCCCCATATTCCCGTTTTGGCGTTGGCGACCTCACCGACAACAACAATGCCTGGAACACCTCCATGGGTCAGATCAGTATCGGCATGCAGAGTCCGTATCATGTTAATTATGCCAATCCCGCATCCTACAGTGCATTCGACTCGCTTTCATTTGTTTTTGAAGGCGGCCTCACGGGGGAATTCGTAAATCTTTCATCCGATTTTCAGAATGTAAACCGCAATTATGCCTCCCTCGGTTACCTCCTTTTTGGAATGCCGGTCAACCGGTGGTGGAAAACCAGCCTGGGTCTCGTCCCTTTCAGCGATGTAGGATACAGTGTGGCCAATTATGAAGAGTACCCGAGTTCAGGAACAGTTATAAGACTTTATGAAGGTTCCGGCGGGATCAGCAGGTTATACTGGGGAAACTCGGTTCGGTTCTTTAAAAAACTTTCTGTCGGCGTCAATGTTTCTTACTTGTTCGGAAGCATGGACCGTGTGGCATCGGTGTTTTTCCCCGATTCGGCCTACGCCATGAATTTCAAAGAAGCCTTCCATGTCAACATGAATGATCTTTATTTCAGTTTTGGAGCCCAGTATAAGGCAAAAATCAAGGACGACCTTTCGCTTAACCTCGGCGCTGTATTTTCTCCTTCACTTTCCATGGCATCCAAAACAGACATATTTGCCCACACCTTTCTTATCAATGCAGCCGGTGTTGAATCGCCCAGGGATACGCTGGTAGCCGAAAAAGGATACAAGGGCCGGATCGTTATCCCCATGATGATCGGAGGAGGATTTTCATTTGAAAAAGCCGACAAATGGGTCATAGGCGTTGATTATAAATGGCAGAACTGGGAAAAATTCCTGGCATTCAACATGAGCGACTCGCTGGTGAACAGCTGGCAGGTCAATTTCGGAGGAGAGATCACCCCGAATATCGACAATTACAACAATTACCTTGCCCGGGTTCATTACCGCCTGGGATTCAATTATGGCAAAACCTACCTGAATCTCCGTGGCCAGGACCTCAACGAATACGCGATAACTTTCGGATTCGGACTTCCCCTGCGGGGCATGAAAACCATGCTGAACCTCGGAGGTCAGTACGGGGTAAGAGGCACCACCTCCGACCACCTCATCCGTGAAAGCTATTTTAAAATCGTTGTCGGGTTCTCTATTTACGAACGATGGTTTGTCAAGCGAAAGTATTTCTAAATTGAGGCCGGTTCGTTTCATACACATTTTCTCCACTGTTCTTCTGCCTGCCATTTTTCTCCTGGTTTCCTGCAGCAAAACCGACCCGTCGGGCACATCCCTTAAAATGCAGGAGAACGACCCGGTAATGTCGGCACGAAACATAGACGTATTGTTCAGCGACTCGGGAAAAATTCAGGCCAGGCTGACCAGTACGGTTATGAACCGCTTTGCCGGTGAAGACCCTTATCTTGAGTTTCCCAACGGTTTTAAAGTGTACATGTTCGACTCGGTTCAGCAGATCACCTCAACCATCACCGGCGACAAGGGCATAAGAAGAGAGCAGGCTCATACCATGGAAGCCTGGGGAAATGTGGTTGTCAGGAATGAAAAGAAAAACGAACAGATCAATACAGAGCACCTCGTTTGGGAGGAGAATAAACATAAGATCCGGTCGGATGTAAAAGTAAAGATTATCAGGCCCGACCAGGTTCTTTACGGCAGCAGCATGGAATCAAATGAGTCCTTCACGATATATACCATTCAGAATCCAACCGGCGAAATGGCCGTTAAACAGGACTCCATCTGACCCGTGTTTCTGTGTCTCTCTCCAAATTCAGGAAATTGTAGGCATAAATGCTCCCAATGCTTTGTTGTTTCGTGAATTATCTCTACTTTTGCACCCTGTTTTAAATTAAAAATATAGTAGCATGGCGATTATTGGAAATATCAGAAAACATTCAGGACTTGTTGTCATCATTGTGGGTGTTGCAATTGCTGCCTTTGTTATAGGGGACTTCAGCAAAAAATCAGGAACAGGAGCCAACGACATCGGTACTGTGAACGGGGAGAGTATTCCTTACACGGAATTCAATTCCAAAGTTGAAAAGAACCTCGAAATCCAGAAGGAGAATTCAGGCAGTGATAAAATTACCGACCAGGAAACCTATCAGCTTCGTCAAAGCACCTGGACAGCCACTATTAAAGAACTTCTGATGGGAGAAGAGTACGAAGAACTCGGTTTAACCGTTTCTCCCGAAGAACTTTTTGACCAGGTACAGGGAAAGCAACCGCACCGCTTTATTCTGCAATACTTTAAAGATCCGGCAACCGGACAGTACAACCCTTCCGTAGTGCTGAATTACCTGAAAAACCTTGATAAAATGGAACCGAAAGCCAAAAATCAATGGCTTCAGTTTGAAAAAGCCATCAAGGATGACCGCCAGGAGACCAAATTCAACAATCTCATCACCAAAGGTTATTATGTACCCAAGGCTTTTTTAAAGAAGGATTTTTTAAACCAGTCAAAAGCCCTGAACGTATTGTCTGTAGCACCGGTGACAACTGCAATTTCCGACAGTTCCATCAAACTTACCGATGCCGACTATCAGAAATTTTATGACAAAAACAAGATCTACTTCTTTATGGAAGAAGCATCGCGTGATCTTGACTATGTTCTTTTTGAAGTGGTTCCATCAGATATCGACCGCAAAAAAACTGCAGAAGACGTTGCCTTTCTCTATAAGGATTTTCAAACAAGCCTCGATGCCATGACCTTCACCAATGCCAATTCTGATGTGAAGGCTGATACCATGTTTGTTAAAAAAGGCACTTTACCTGCCCAACTCGACACACTGTTATTTGCGGCCAAACCAGGTGCTGTTTTCCCACCTTTTGAATTCAACAATTCATGGTATATGGCCAGGCTGATTGACATGCAGCAACGGCCCGACTCAATGAAAGGGTCACAGATCCTGCTTGCATTTGCCGGAACAGGAAACGAAAACATCAAACGTACAAAAGAAGAAGCTAAAGCTAAAATTGACAGCCTCATGGCTGTACTTAAAAAGAGTCCGCAAAGTTTTGCCGAAGCTGCTAAAAAATATTCCGACTATCCCACTGCAAAAGAAGATGGCGGTGACCTGAAATGGTTTCAGGACGGCAACCCCAACTTTGATCCTTTCTTTAAAACAGGTCTTGAACTGAAGCCCAACGAAATGAAGGTAGTCGAAACCCGTATTGGATATTCCTTATTCATGCTCGTTGAAAAATCAGCCCCTGTTACAAAGGTAAAAGCGGCAGTGGTAACCAGGGCTATCGTCCCCAGCAATCAAACCTACCAGGATACCTACATGAAGGCTAGTACCTTCGCCGGACAGAATAAGACACAGGATGCCTTTGAAAAATCAGCTACTGCCAAAGGGCTTCAGAAACGTTCTGCTCCAAATGTCAGGGAAATGGACAGCTATATGATGGGCCTGCCTTCTGCACGCGAAATGGTACGCTGGGCCTATGCCGAAACCACCAAGATAGGTGAGGTTAGCCCTGTATTTGATTTAACCGGGAAATATGGCATCGCGATCCTGAAAACAGTAACCCCCAAAGGACAGCAGCAGCTCAATGACATTAAAGCACGTATTGAACCATCGGTCAAGAATATGAAAAAGGTTGACATGATGGTTGAGAAAATGCAAAAAGAGCTTGCCACAACCAAGGACATCACCGCCCTGGCTGCAAAACTGAATACCAAACTCGACACTTCCATGGTAACCTTTTCAGGTGCCAACCGCTCAAACATTGGCAGGGAGCCGGAAGTTGTGGGCAAACTTTTCACCTTTAAAAAAGGGGAATTGCAGGGACCACTCACCGGCAACTATGGCGCTTATTTCGTTTATGTTTCAGACATTACGGAAGCCCCGGCAAAGGATGATTTCTCGTATGAAAAAATGATGCAGATGCAGCAATTCAGCCAAAGAGCCTCCGGCAGCATGTATTCTGCTTTAGAAAAAACCGCGAAGATCACAGATAACAGGCTGAAATTCTATTAGCCAACCGGCTTATTACAAGGAAAGGCAACTTCAGGGTTGCCTTTTTTGTTTTCCGGTGTCCCGGTTTTATTCAGAAAACCACTAAGGCACTAAGTTCACTGAGGAAACACTTAGTGTCTCTTAGTGTACTTAGTGCCTTCAGTGTTAATTTATTCAGCCAGAACCAGTACTTTGTTATTCACCACCTCGATCACACCGCCGTTGATTTCGAAAAACTGCTCTTCCTTCTCGCCTTTATTGATCACTTTGATCTTTCCCTTCTTAAGCACGGAAATAAGCGGAGCATGGTTATTCAATACCTCGAACGACCCGTCAATTCCAGGCAACTGGATCAACCCGACATTGTCGCCGGTAAAAATGGTGGAGTCGGGCGTAATAATTTCAACTTTCATCTGTCAATTGTAATTGGTCACGCAACACTTGTTACGCGTCACTCTGTCACTCTGTTCTTTTTACCTGCTGTCAGCCAGCATCTTCTTTCCCTTCTCAATAGCCTCTTCGATGGTTCCCACCATGCTGAAGGCTGATTCCGGGTATTCATCCACCATTCCATCCATGATCATGTTAAAACCCTTGATGGTATCTTCGATGTTGACAAAGGCGCCGGGAATCCCGGTAAACTGGGTAGCAACGAAGAATGGCTGTGAAAGGAAACGCTGTACACGCCGGGCCCGTGAAACCACGAGTTTGTCTTCATCCGACAACTCATCCATCCCAAGGATGGCGATGATGTCCTGCAATTCTTTGTAGCGCTGCAGGATGCGTTTTACGCGCTGGGCAGTATTGTAATGCTCCTCTCCCACTACATCGGGTGATAAAATGCGGGAAGTGGAATCAAGGGGATCCACTGCGGGATAAATTCCCAATTCGGAGATCTTCCGGCTCAGTACGGTTGTAGCATCAAGATGGGCAAAAGTAGTTGCAGGAGCAGGGTCGGTTAAATCGTCGGCAGGAACGTAAACAGCCTGGACCGAGGTAATGGAACCGCGCTTGGTAGAGGTAATGCGTTCCTGCATTATTCCCATTTCCGAGGCCAGGGTAGGCTGATATCCTACCGCAGAGGGCATACGGCCCAGCAGTGCAGATACCTCAGATCCTGCCTGGGTAAAACGGAAAATATTGTCAATAAAAAAGAGGATATCGCGTCCGCCGGATTTTTCATCGCCATCACGGAAATACTCCGCCATGGTTAGACCCGACAAGGCCACGCGGGCACGGGCTCCGGGAGGTTCGTTCATTTGACCAAACACCAGGGTAGCCTGTGATTTCAAGAGTTCTTCATGATCAACTTTCGTCAGATCCCAGCCTCCATTTTCCATGTCTTCCTGGAATTCCTTGCCATACCGGATAACGCCCGACTCGATCATTTCACGCAACAGGTCATTTCCTTCACGAGTACGCTCACCTACGCCGCCAAAGACCGACAAGCCGGCATATTTCTTGGCGATGTTGTTGATGAGCTCCATGATGATAACGGTTTTACCAACTCCGGCACCACCGAATAATCCGATCTTTCCTCCTTTGGAATAGGGCTCGATCAGGTCAATGACTTTAATCCCCGTAAAAAGGACTTCCTTTGAAGTACTTAATGTATCAAACTTGGGGGGATCACGGTGAATGGCATACACATGTTCTTCCGAAACCGCACCCAGCCCGTCGATGGGCTTGCCGATCACGTTGAACAAGCGACCTCTTACCATATCCCCTACGGGCATGGAGATGGGCCTGCCTTTTGCAACCACTTCCATTCCACGGCGCAATCCGTCGGTTGAATCCATGGCTACGGTTCTCATGGTGTGTTCCCCAACATCGTATTGACATTCCAGAACAATCACATCACCTTTGTCATTTGTCACCTCAAGGGCATCGTAAATATTGGGAAGTTTTAGATCTTCATCAAAGACCACGTCGATAACCGGGCCGATGATTTGGGAGATTTTTCCGTTACTCTTTGCTTGCATGATATGGCTTGATATTTTATGCAAAGATAAAATATCTGATTGATTAAATGTTTGATGTGGAAAATTTTTACCGTAATTTTGTCGTTTGTTTATAATGAACCTTACATTTCACCAATGAAGTTATTAAAATTGTGGTTGTTGCTGGTTTTTGTTATCCCGCTTTTTTCATTTGCACAGCGGAATACCGATGCCATTATTGATACCGTGGAAACTCCGAAAGGGAGCGCTATTCTCTATAAAAATTTCACGTGGGAGTATCTCCAGGACGAGCCCATGATGATGAGCATGGAAGATGATTCCACCGGATTATTTACTGCCCAGTGGATCAACGACCAGATATTCGCATACCGGATTAAACCCGACTCCATTCGCGATACCGTGATCACACTCACTTCCGCAGAAAGGGTTTTCACCCTGCCATACTATGGTAAGCTTTTTCGCGGATTTACCTATTCGCACAAGGGACTGGATATCAAGTTGAACAAAGGAGACACCATTCGCTCTGCCTTTGATGGGGTAGTTCGTTATGCAAAGTACAACCGTGGCGGATTCGGCAACCTGATCATTATCCGTCATTACAATGGACTGGAAACCTATTACGGACACCTGTCAAAGATCACCGTCAAGGTGAATGAAGTGGTGAAGTCGGGCGATGATATTGCCCTGGGAGGATCGACCGGGAGAAGCCGCGGGCCGCACCTTCACTTTGAAGTGCGTTACAAAGACATTCCCCTTGACCCGCTCAGGATGATCGACTACGACAACCGGGTACTGATTGCAAACTCCTTTCCTGTGACAAAAAAGGTGTTTTACCCTAACGATCATGTTGCCAATGCACAGGTTGTCAAGATTAAAAGCGGTGACACCATCGGCAAACTGGCACGCAAATACCATACTTCCGTGAAGGAGATCTGTGCCATGAACAAGATTAAACCAACCACCACGTTAAGGGTGGGAAGGTCGATCAGGGTGAGGTAACCTGTCCGAATACCTGCTTTTGAAACAAAATAAGGATTAAAACGCCGGTGGTGATTGAAGAGTCGGCAATGTTGAATACCGGCCGGAAAAAGATGAATTCTTCGCCAGCCCAAAACGGCATCCAGGCGGGATAATGCGATTCAATGACCGGAAAGTAAAGCATATCTACCACTTTACCATGTAAAAAAGTACCATATCCACCTCCTTTCGGGAGGAAGGTAGCCACTTGCATATAGGTGCTTTCGTTGAAAATAACTCCATAAAACGCACTGTCGATAATATTCCCGAGAGCTCCTGCCAGAATTAGCGAAATACAGAGTATCAACATGGTTCCCGCTCCTTTCCTTGTAACCCGGTAAAGCCATCCGGCAATGATAATTACCGCAAAGATCCTGAAAAGGCTCAACAACAACTTGCCATAACTACCTCCCAGTTTCATGCCGAAAGCCATTCCCTCATTTTCCGTAAAATGCAGATAGAACCAACTTCCCAGAAGGGCATGGCTCTCTCCCATGTAGAAACTGGTCTTGATCCAGAATTTCAGTACCTGGTCAAAAAACAGAATAGCGAAGACAATAATCGCAGCTTTTTTCAAAAGAGATGTATGTTGCAGGAAAGCTTATTCCATATCAGGATCGAATGGACGAACGGCCACCGGCGCTACAGCCTGCACACGCTTGGCTTCGATGCTCAGCGTGGCATGGGGTACACTGCGCAAACGGTCGGCCGGAATGAGTTTTCCGGTAACCCTGCAAATGCCGTAGGTTTTATTTTCAATCCTGATCAGGGCATTCTCAAGCGATTTGATGAATTTCTCCTGGCGGGCAGCAAACTTGCTGTTCTCCTCTTTTGAAAACACCTGGTAACCCTCTTCAAGCACCTTGAAGGTGGGGGAGGTGTCGTTGGTATCATGCTCATTTCCCGTTGTATACGATTCCGTAAGCAACTTCAGGTCATGGTGAGCCTTCTCAAGCTTTTTAAGAATAATCTGTCTGAAATCCTCGAGCTCGTCATCAGCATACCGGTTTTTTTCCGTCTGTGTTGTTCCTGTTGCTTTTTTCATAATTCAAATGTATTAGTCCACTCTGTTAATTTCAATGAATGTTGAAATGTTGTCTGTGATTTCAACTGATACTTTTTCTGCCTCTTCAATCGCAGCAACTACTTCAAAAGATTGAGCCAGTGTTTCCGAGCAAATATAGGAAATATTACGATTCACAGCTTCGTCAAGATCGGCATGTGATTGTATTTTAACTTTAATCTTATCGGTTACTTCGAAACCCTTGTCCTTACGGAGATTCTGAATTCTGTTGATAATTTCCCTGGCAATGCCTTCCTGCAGTAGTTCGGGAGTGAGTGTGATGTCGAGAGCAACGGTTAAATTACCCATGCTCGCAACCTGCCATCCCTGGATGTCTTCAGAAAGGATCTCCACATCATCCAACAATAATTCAACCGGCTGGCCTTCCACTTCAATGGTTAATCTTCCCTCTTTTTCAAGTATGCTGATCTCCTGCCGGGTAATAGAAGTAACCGCAACAGCGAGTTGTTTCATCATTTTGCCATACCTGGGACCCAGTTTT
Organism: uncultured Draconibacterium sp.; assembly: GCA_964628215.1. GTDB lineage: Bacteria > Bacteroidota > Bacteroidia > Bacteroidales > FEN-979 > CAIVAT01. Next base: position 4,786 of record CAZVNF010000087.1, on the reverse strand, counting down.
TTAAAATCCGGTTTGACTTTTTTCACGAGTATTCCGGCGGTATCAGTGATGTATTCAAGTTCTTTCACATTCACTTCCGAAAGGATCAGGTTTTTTACCGCGTCGATCTGCGCCGCGATGTGGTCATTCAGTATGGGAACAAGCACCTTGTTCAACGGCTGGCGTACGCGCAGTTTGGTTGATTTCCGGATGGATAAAACCATGGAAGCGATTTGCTGTGCCAGTTCCATTCGCTCTTCCAGGTCTTTGTCTATCAACGAAATATCGGCATGGGGGAATGAGGTCAGGTGAACGGAATCAACCGGGTACCTGCCGGTCACTGTGTTCAGATCAACAAACAACCTTTCGGCAAAGAAAGGAGCGATGGGGGATGACAGTTGTGCGATCACCTCAAGGCACCGGTAAAGCGTCTGATATGCAGAAATTTTATCCTGTGAATAGTCCCCTCTCCAGAAACGGCGGCGGCAAAGACGCACATACCAGTTGCTCAGGTGTGCATCCACAAAATCGGAAATTGCCCGGCCGGCTTTGGTGGGTTCATATTCGGCATAGCATTCATCCACCACCCCGATCAGGGAGTTGAGTTCGGAGAGTATCCAGCGGTCGATTTCGGGGCGCTCGCTGATGGCAATTTCCGGTTCCTGGTAAATGAATCCGTCGATGTTGGCATACAGGGAATAAAAGGCATAAATATTATACAGGGTTCCGAAGAACTTCCGCCTGATCTCTTCTATCCCTTCCACATCAAATTTAAGGTTGTCCCAGGGCTGTGAATTGGTGATCATGTACCACCGCGTGGCGTCGGGTCCGTATTTATTGATGGTTTCAAACGGATCAACCGCATTGCCCAGGCGTTTCGACATTTTATTGCCTTTCTTGTCGAGCACCAGTCCGTTGGAAACACAGGTTTTATAAGAGACCCCGCCAAAAAGCATCACGGCGATGGCATGGAGGGTAAAGAACCATCCGCGGGTCTGATCCACCCCTTCGGCGATAAAATCGGCAGGGAAGTAGCTTTCCAGTTTACGTGTCTGTTCAAACGGATAATGATACTGGGCATAAGGCATCGCACCGGAATCAAACCATACGTCGATCAGGTCGGTTTCGCGATACATCGGCATGCCATCGTCCGTAACCAGGATGATATCATCGACAAACGGGCGGTGAAGGTCGAAGGAGTGATAGTTCTCATCGGTTGTCGACTCCGGATCATAGTTTTCCAGCGGGTTGGATTTCATCAGTCCGGCCGAAACGGCCTTTGCAATTTCCGCCTTCAGTTGGGCAACAGATCCGATACAAATCTCTTTTTCCTGATCGGCAGACCTCCAGATCGGCAGGGGTGTTCCCCAAAACCGTGAACGTGAGAGGTTCCAGTCGACCAGGTTCTCAAGCCAGTTGCCAAAGCGCCCGGACCCGGTCGATTCAGGTTTCCAGTTGATGGTCTTGTTGAGGGCGATCATATCGTCCTTGTAGGCGGTGGTGCGGATAAACCAGGAATCGAGCGGATAATAGAGGATGGGTTTATCAGTTCGCCAGCAGTGCGGGTATGAATGCTCGTATTTCTCCGACTTAAATGCCTTATTCTCGTGTTTGAGCTTGACAATGATATCGATATCCACAGGGGGGCAATCGCCTGAAATACAGGCTGCATCATAATCGGGTTTAACGTAGCGGCCGGCAAATTCGCCCATCTGCTCCGTAAACCTGCCCTGTTTGTCAACAAGGGTAAGGGTACCCAGCCCATTCTGGCGGCCTGTGCGAAAATCGTCGGCTCCAAAACTTGGAGCGATATGAACGATACCGGTGCCATCTTCGGTGGTTACAAAATCTCCCATTACCACGCGAAACGGGTCACCATCTTCAGGTTGAGCATAAGGAAGCAATTGTTCAAAACGAATTCCTTCAAATGCCTTGCCCTTGAATTCAGTCACAACCTGGTAAGGGATGTGCTTGTCGCCCTCATGATAGCTTTCCATTTCGAGCTGACTGTTCTTCTCAGGAAAATAGTTGTGAAGCAGCTCTTTGGCAAGCACAACAGTTTGCTCAGTGAATGTATAGGGATTGAATGTTTTAACCAGGCAATAGGTGATATCCTTTCCCATGGCAAGCCCCGTATTTGAAGGCAACGTCCAGGGGGTGGTGGTCCAGGCAAGGATGTACAATTCGCCAAAGAGGTCACCGAAAAGGAATTCCGATTTTGCATCCCTGGTCACTTTGAACTGGGCAACCACGGTATGGTCCTTTACCATTTTATAGGTACCTGGCTGGTTCAGTTCGTGTGTACTGAGACCGGTCCCGGCAGCCGGGGAATAAGGTTGAATGGTGTATCCTTTGTAAAGGAGCCCTTTCTCATATAATTTGCCTAAAAGGTACCAGACACTTTCAATATATTTGTTTTCATAGGTAATATAGGGGTCGTCGAGGTTAAGCCAGTACCCCATCCTGATGGTAAGATCGTCCCACAGATCCTTGTATTTCATTACCTCCGTGCGGCATTCCTTGTTATAATCCTCGATAGAGATTGATTTTCCTATATCTTCCTTGGTGATTCCGAGTTTTTTCTCCACACCGATCTCGATGGGCAGTCCATGGGTATCCCAGCCTGCCTTCCGGCTGACATAAAAACCTTTCATGGTCTTATACCGGCAGAAAATATCCTTGATGGCCCTTGCCATAACGTGGTGGATCCCGGGGATGCCATTGGCAGAAGGGGGTCCTTCATAAAACACATAGGGAGGTTTCCCTTCCGTGAGTTTCAGACTCTTCCCGAAAGTGTCATGTTGCTCCCAATAGGACTGGATTTCATTTCCAATCCTGGACAGGTCGAGAGTTTTGTATTCAGCGTATCGTTTACTCATCGTTTATCTTTCATCATACCGGGGTTGTTGATCCGGCAGCAGGGTCAGCAATTGCGCTGACTGTACTTTAAAAAGGCGTGCAAAATTACGAAAATTTCTTTTATAACTTTGCAGTTCAAATTGAAACAGGAATGACCGATAAAACAACCATTATCCTGGAGAACATCATGGGCAGGAAGAGTGTACGCAATTACACCGGGGAACCAGTTACCAAGGCATGCCTGCTGGCGTTGCTGAAAGCCGGAATGGCCGCTCCTTCTGCACGGAACCGGCAGCCGCTGGCTTTTGTGGCAGTTACAGAGCGTTCCATACTGAACGCCCTGGGGGAAGGGCTTCCGTTTACCAAAATGCTGTTCACCGCGGGTGCATGCATTGTAGTTTGCGGGGATGATTCTGTTGTGCTCCAGGAGGGAGCTACGGATCTGTGGCACCAGGATGCGGCTGCTGCCACCGAGAACATCCTCCTTGCAGCAGAGGGCATGCGCCTGGGTGCGGTGTGGTCGGCACTGTACCCGATACAAGAGCGTGAAGATCATGTAAGAAAACTGCTGGAATTGCCGGCCACCGTTCAGCCTTTCAGCATTATCCCGGTGGGGCATCCCACGGGGGCGGATCTGCCGAAGGATAAGTTCCGGGCGGACAAGATTCATTGGGATACATGGTGAACATTGAAGGGAAAGGCCAGTGCTATACAGATACCAGAAAATCATACATGTTATCTGGCGATATTACCTTAAATTCGGATTCCGGATATGCATTTGCAAAGGTTTTAGATAAACGGAATTGTTTTCTGACGTTCCATTTGAATTCAAAAGCATACAATTTACCCTCTCGTTCCTCAATATAATCAATTTCCTGCTGTTGGGAAGTTCTCCAAAACCACGGTTTGAAATCAACATCTTTATCGCCCAGTAGCTTATATCTTTCACTTATCAGGAAATTTTCCCACAATGCTCCTGTATCGACCCTTGACGAAAGGGGAAGAAAGTTACCCAGAATGGCATTCCTTATTCCGTTGTCATAAAAATAAATTTTCTTTCCCTTTTTAATTTCATTTCGCAAATTTCGATTCAATCCGTTCAACCTGAAAATCAGATAAGATTTTTCAAGGAGGTCAATATACTTCTCTATCGTACCTCTATCGGAATCAAGCAACTGTGCCAACTCGTTGAAAGAAACCTCATTGCCTGTTTGTAAAGCCAGCGCTTTTAAAATTTTTTCCAGAAGAACAGGCTTATGAATTTGTTCCAGGGTCAGTAAATCCTTATAAAGAAAATTTGACGCCAGTGATTTTAAAAACCTGACTTCATTCCCGGGATTCATTGCGATATCCGGATAATAACCATAGATCAACCGATGTTCCAGGAGCCGTTTTTCTTTCAGAAATCCATGGTGGTCCACCATTTCACCAAATGAAAAAGGATGCAGGAAAAATTCAAGTTTTCTCCCGGTCATCGGCTCATTGACTTTTCTCGCCAGTTCGAATGACGACGAACCGGTTGCAATCAGTTGAACATCTTTAAAATTGTCGTAAATGATCTTTAATGCCAGCCCTGTTTCCGGAATTCGTTGTGCCTCATCAATGACGATTATTTTATGATCACCGATCACAGGGGTTAATTTTGCAGGATTCTGGTTTGATAACAACTCACGGACATCCGCTTCATCTCCATTCAGGACAAGCGCTTTCCCAGGCATATCTTTGATGATGTGTTCAACAAGGGTGGTTTTACCAACCTGCCTTGCACCATAAATGATGATTGCTTTCTTCTGAAACAAGTACTTTTCAATCTCTTTTTCAAGGTGTCGTTTTACCATGATTTGTTTTTATACAAATATACATATATGCGATTCAAATCACAAATAATTATATTTATATTAGATGCCGGTCTGACTTTTTCCTTAACAACCCTGCCCTTCTTTTTCCT